>DAIPYE010000055.1:0-10822 GCA_036782915.1 Bacteroidota bacterium
GAATGATTCCGGAGTTCCTCCTACACCAACCCAGATTGGAAGCTTTTCCTGCATTGGTCTCGGATAGACAGATTGGTTTTTTAGCTCAGGACGGAATTTCCCTGACCAGTTTACAATTTCGTTATTTCGTATTTTTAGTAAAAGATTAAGCTTCTCTGAAAACAACTCATCATAATCTTCCAGATTATATCCGAAAAGTGGAAAAGCCTCTATGAATGAACCGCGTCCAGCAACCATTTCAGCCCTCCCTCCTGAGATCAGGTCCAGTGTTGCAAAGTTTTGAAATACCCTGACAGGATCAGCTGCACTTAGAACAGTTACTGCGCTTGTAAGACGGATTCGCTTTGTACGTGCAGCTGCTGCAGCCAGAATAAGAGCCGGAGCAGAGTCAAGAAAACCTTTGCGGTGATGTTCTCCGATTCCAAAAATATCAAGACCTGAATTGTCTGCATGCTCTATTCTTTCAAGTAACTGACCAAGAGCATCAGAATCATTTATGGTAATGTCGCTTTTACCACTGATCACTGCAGCAAAGCTGTCTATTCCAATTTCCATATTTTAGTTTAGTCAATTTATTGTTTATGTTCAACTTTAGTAATCATTTTTTAGCCTTAGTTGAATTTAAAGAGAAAGTAACATGATAATCAGAATATTTAATTTACATTTCATTTAAATATTTCCTGACAAATCTTATCGCCAGCGCTCCTTCACCAACAGCAGATGAAATTCCTGCCAATGCTCCGAATCTCACATCTCCTGAAGCAAATATTCCGGGAATACTTGATTCCGGAAGAAATGGCTCTCGGTCAAGTTTCCAGAATGTGTGATAAGATTTTTCTTTCATGAGGTCACTGCCGGTGATAATGAATCCCTTTTCATTTTTAACTACAACATCCTTAAGCCAGTCTGTGCCGGGTTTTGTACCAATATATACAAACAAAGCTTTAGCAGGAACTGTTTTCTCTTCACCGCTTTTTGTGTTTTTTAGAGTGATATTTTCTAATACAGAAGTTCCGGAGCATGCGGTTACATCCGTATTGCAGATAATTTTTATATTAGGTGTTTTGCTGATGTTTTCAACAAGATAATTTGCAGCTATTTCTGAAAGCTGATCCCGTCTGATGACAATATTTACTTCCTTTGCAAACTTACTGAGATACATAGCCGCCTGACAGGCTGAATTTCCCCCGCCTGCAATATATACAATTTCATTTCTGCAGGCATGAGCTTCCACCGAGGCAGATCCGTAATAAACTCCCGCACCTGTGAAATTTTCCAGACCGGGAATATTAAGTCTTGCGTAATCTGCACCAGTTGCAATAACAATTGCTTTACTGTGGATCTTTGTACCGTCTTCCATTTCAGTAATTTTGTATCCATCAGTAACTGTAATATTTTTTACATTCTGAGGAGTAAGAACTTCTGTGCCGAATCTTAAAGTTTGAGTCACTGCTCTTCGTGTCAGTTCACCTCCCGACAACCTGTTGGAAAGCCAAGATAATTTTCAATACGGGCGCTGTTTCCCGCCTGTCCGCCCGGGCTGTTTTTTTCAATCAAAACTGTTTTAAGACCTTCACACGATCCGTAAACAGAAGCAGCCAGTCCTGCAGGTCAGGCTCCTATTATAAGAACATCATACATTTCCTTAGTTGCTTTCTGTTGCAAACCTATTCCTAAAGCAAGATCTGTTAAAGAAGGATCTTTCAAAAAAGTACCGTCTTTCAATACGATGAGCGGTAATGCATCCTTTGTTACATTCGCGCTTGTTAAATATTTTCCGGCTTCGGAATTAGTTTCAACATCCATCCAGATATAAGGAATAAGATTACCGGATAGAAATTGTTTAAGACTGTGCGACTTAGGCGACCATTGAAAACCAATTATTCGGATAGCTTCATTATCAGGTTTGTAGAAAGCCTGCCAGTCATCAAGCAGGTCATTTATTACCGGAAATAATTTTTCCTCGGGAGGATGCCATGGCTTCATCAGATAATAATCCAGCTTTACTGTGTTTATTGCTTTGATCGCAGCTTCAATATCAGAATATGCAGTCAGTAAAACTTTTTTCGTTTCAGGATAAATTTCATTTGCCTTTTCAAGAAACTCTATGCCTTCCATTTCCGGCATCCGCTGATCGGAAATAAATAATGCAACCGATTCATTTTTCAGTTTAAGTTCTTTTATCAACTCGAGAGCTTCAGCAGCTGAATCTGTAGCAGCTATTTTATAATCATCGCGGTATTCATTTCTCATGTCACGCTGAATTGAGCGCATGACCTGCAGATCGTCATCAACTATAATTATATAAGGTAATTTCATAAAGAATATTATTTAAATTCAATAATCATTTTAAATCTTTTTTTGATTCCTTTGGATGGATCACCGGTAATATTACAGTAAACTCTGTCCTGCCCGGTTCAGAATTAACTTTAATTTCTCCGTTGTGATGTATTACTATTCTGTTCACAAGATCAAGTCCGATACCTGTTCCCTCTCCTACCTTTTTTGTTGTAAAAAAAGGATCAAAAATTCGTGAAACAATATCTTTTGGAATTCCCGGACCGTTATCAATAATACTTATCTTCACTTCTTTATTATTACATAATGTTTTAACTGTTATATCACCGTTTTTGGGAGCTGCAAATATTGCATTGTCTAAAAGATTTGTCCAGACCTGGTTAAGCTCTCCGATGAATGCAGGTATTTCCTGCATATCTGCACAGAATTCTTTTTTTACTTCTATATTCTTATCACGAAGTTTAAATCCCAGCAATGTGATAGTATTTTCCAGATCTTTATGAATATTGGTATGCTGTATTTCGTTTGTCCTGTCCATATGCACATGACTCTTTATTGCAGCAACCAGCAAATAAATTCTGTTGGATGCATCAGCAAGGTCTTCAATTATTCTTTTCGAACTTAATAAATTTTCAAGCCAGGGTAAAAGATAAATGAAAACATCTTTGCCGACATAGCCGAGAATGTTTTCAAACTCAGCAGTTGAAAATCCGAATTCTGAAAGCGCTTCCGCAGATTGTCTGTCATCTATACCGTTTTTTTCCAGCCACTCTTCCATCTCTTCCTCCTTCTGAATTCGCTGACTTGCTGACAATTTAATTTTCGGAGATGCTTCATCTACTTTATCAGCTATCTGCGAATGAATACTTTGAATATGCTCTGAACTTATGTTACTCCTTAGCAGTCTTTCTGTAAGTTCATAATTTCTGTTTAGTCTTTTGGCAAGTTCATTTGAGATCCTGTTAATTGCCGCAGCAGGGTTATTAAGCTCATGTGCAATTCCTGCAGCTAGATTGCCGAGAGCATTCACTTTTTCATGTTGTAATTTTGTAGTAGCAAATGATTTTGCTCTTTCGGTCATATAGCCAATCAGCTTTTGTATTAGCTCAGGATTCAGGTGTTCTAATTCGGTGAAATGATCCTTGTGAAGACGGAGTATTTTTACTTTACCAACAGCATACGCATAACCCGGAATGGTTTTCATTCTGGAATACGGCATCAGACCGCCTACTCCTCCCGTAACATTGTCATTTTCAAACGTAAAATAGAACACCTGCCGCCCGTTTACATTCATATAAAATGAAACCTTTCCTTCAAGAGAGATCCACATATTGTCAGCTGTATCACCGAATTTGGCAACCAGCCCGCCGTCTTCAAGCTCTTCATACTCAGATCTGTCAAGGATCCATTGAAGATGTTCGTCGGGAATTTCGCTCAGGGCAATCACTTTTTTTAATTCTTCAATTGTTACAGGCACCATTTTACTAAATTTTTATTATACTAATAATCAGAGGGTTTCTGTTTTTAAAAATATTATCGGAAAGTCAGCAGAACTATAATATATTATTGTAAATCAGATTTTATTCAAACTCAAAAACCTTTTTCCAGTCATTTTTAATGCTTACAACATTCCAGTTATATTTCGCCGATGCATCAAGTGATTCATTTCCTTTTTCACTGTATTCAAATTCCCTGACAGGATCATCGTGATTTACCATAAGCTGAATGCCCGGAAGTTTATTAGTCTGACAATAGATATTCATGGCAATATCACCTCCGGTGCGGACGTTGCCTGCTGAGAATACCGGCTTCCTTCCGATGAAATAATCAATGCCGACAGGCTTTCCCTCTTTATCATTTATTAATACCAATTCGGGAAGTTTTATTAATTCCGCACTTCCTTCTGAAATTTCAAATTTTGATTTGCCAAAACTTCCGATGACATTCTGTGAAGGTATTCCGTATATTTCGTATGAAACGGCTCTCATAAAATCCAGACCGCCGCCGGAACAAATAAAAACTTCAAATTCATTGGCTCTCAGATAGTTTATAAGCTCAAGCATCGGTACATAATAAACTTTTGTATAAGGGACTTTATATTTAGGATGTTCTGCAGTTTTAAAAAAATCTGTTACCGTGTATTGGAATTCCTCCAGAGAGATCCCGGTATTTGTTGCAGCAATAACTTCCATCAAACCTTTTCCTCCGGCAGCATAATCTTCCAGAATATATTTCATATCATCATCTCTGATTGCTGTAAATATTTTTATATCATTCCATTCAGGATGGTTTGGAAACATATTCTTAACGCGCTCTACGGTATATGCGATCTGAATAGTCGGCTGCTCACACCATAGAGTTCCGTCATTATCGAACGTTGCAATCCTGTCTTCCGGCTTTACATATAGCGGACCGCTTTGATCAGTGACAGACTTTACAAAATCAATTATAGCAGATTTTGTTTTGCCTTCATTCCAGGAAGGTAAAGGATCTGATACATTTGTCTGGCTAATTAATAATCCAATTGGAAAGAAGAATAAAATGGAAATTAAATTAATTTTCAAATAGATTTTTTCTTTCATTATTTTACCTTTTATTTTTTTCAATTTTTAATTTTGTATTAAGCTGAGAATAAAGGACTCTCCATCTCTCCGTTACCCGATGTGAGTTGAATGAAATAATTTTATAAATTTAGATTCTGAAAAAAGATTTTACACTTGAATAGGAATAACTGTTTTAGGTGAAAATATAAATGAGAACAGTTTTTACTTTTCAGCAATATTTATATCTGCAATTGTATTTTCAAGTTATATTGAATTTCCTTTCGATAAAGAGCTCCAAATTAATTTATAGCGGTATCTTTTGGCATCTTTATTCGCGGAGATTTATAAACTTCCAGAATCCATTTTTTCTCGGTAAAATTTTCTTTGCTGTTAATCAGGAATTCGAGTTCGGTAATATTTTTTTTATCAGGGTTATATTTGTATTTCAGAAGTGCTTTAAATACTTTTATCAGATATGGAGTTGTATTGATGAGATTATAAGGCGAGTTTTTATATTTCATTGAAAATTTTTTCATTCTTTCAATTGCCTGAAAACATTCTTCATAATTTCCCATTAAAAAATTAGTTTTAAGAAAAAGTTTAGAAGTTAAAATGTAATAAACATGATTGGATTTTTTAATATTCTTCTGATGCTCAAGAGATTTTGCATAGTTTCTTTTTTTGAATTCAAGCAATGACAGAGCCATATTGACTTCATCATCTCTGAATTTCTGAGGCAATAACTGTGAATATTTTTTTATGAAATTTTCAACCCATTTGATCTTATCTAAATTCAGAGCAATAATCACATAATCACCAAACCTGTTAAGACTATAATCTCTTTCATTCAGATCATCATTAAGTCCTTCCTTTAATTTTTTATCAAAAAGCGAAAAAAGAACATTATCATTTTTAAGGATCTTGTTGTTTCTCAGATGGATTCCGAAATTTATAAGGTCAAAATAAAAATAATGTTTATAATTTCCGGAAATGTTATTCATTTTTGTATTAAATATTTCAACTGCTTTCAGATACAAATTTAAATCACTTTTTCCGCATATAAATTTATACAATGTATAAGATAACAAAACAAAATAGTAATACTGAGAACCTGCTTTTTCCAGATAACGCAGATAGTTTTCAATGTTAATTGAATTGATCAATTCATCAAACACCGATTTACTGTGACCCACATTATTGGTTTTTTGAAAATGAATTTCCTTAAGCTTGTCATAAATATTTATAAGTATGCCGGTTATTAAATATTCTGTACATAGAGAATAACTTTCAGATATTCCTTCGAAGTCATTTTTAATAAGATGTGATTTGGATTTCATAAAATACAGTTCACTTAGCTGTTTAGCACTTTCGTATTCGACAGGAGAAGTTTTGACCTTTTCTATGAACTTATCGCATTTAAAGGAAAAAATATTAAGTATTTTTCTTTCAAACAACTGATCAAGCAAAAGTTTATCTTTATAATATTCATTTTTTTCCAGACCTTTTATAATAAGGAACTTTTCTGCCAGAGCAGTTAACTCAGAAAGCCGGTTCCATATTGTTGACCGGTTTTTTTCTTCAAAGTTCTTTTGTATTAAGTCCTTACTTTTATCGATCCGGTCAAGCCATTTTGTATAATCCCGGTTATTTTTAATTAACGGAGATTTAATATATAATCTGAATTCCTTTTTCTCTTTTGCTGAAAATGTTTGATAAATCCGGATAAATTTTGCTGAGCCGGTTTTAGCCATCTTAAAATGCTCTATTAGTGATTGAAAAATACTTTAGAATTGGGTAGGTAAAATTCTTTAATATATGTTTCTTTATTAAAAATTTACAAAGAATACTAAATTGTTTCAAGTTATATAAAAAGATTCGGGTAATTTCTATGGGTAGTTTATTCAAATCTATTCCTTGATTGGGTTATGCGGGAAGCCTAATTTTACATTCACTATATTACCAGAGTAAAACTAAATCCAATCTCGTATTATAAAATTACTGAAGACTAAACTTAATTGAATTATACTTTTCAAAACAATACTATTTATATTTTTTTTTAAAATAAACTTAAAAAAATGGCAGACAAAAATCAAAAAAAACCTAATTTTCTGATAATCTGGGGAGATGATGTCGGACAATCAAATCTTAGTTGCTTTACTAAAGGGATGATGGGTTACAAGACTCCAAACATTGACAGAATAGCAAACGAAGGAATGTTATTCACAGACGTATATGCTGAACAAAGCTGTACGGCAGGACGTGCTTCATTTATTACCGGACAATGCGGACTTCGCACAGGTCTTACAAAAGTAGGACTGCCGGGAGCGGAGTTGGGGTTAAAAGCAGAAGATCCTACAATTGCCGAAATGCTGAAACCTCTTGGTTATGCAACAGGTCAGTTCGGTAAAAATCACTTGGGTGACAGAGATGAACATCTTCCGACAATGCACGGATTCGATGAATTCTTCGGTAATCTTTATCATCTGAATGCAGAGGAAGAACCGGAAGAATATGATTATCCGAATGAAAAAGATTTTCCTGATTTCAAAAAGAAATACGGACCGCGCGGTGTATTGCATTGCTGGGCTGACGGAAAAGGCGGACAGAAAATTGAAAATACCGGTCCTCTTACAAAAAAACGCATGGAAACAGTTGATGAAGAATTCCTTGCAGGAGCAAAGAAATTCATAAAAGCATCACATGATGCCGGTGTACCGTTTTTTGTATGGTTCAATACTTCACATATGCATGCTTGGACACATGCAAAACCTGAAAGCGTCGGACAGGCAGGAAGATGGCAGTCAATTTATCATGATGTTATGATTGACCATGATAAATGCGTCGGTGAATTATTAGATTTCATAGATGAACTTGGAATTGCTGATAATACATTTGTTCAATACAGTACTGACAACGGACCTCATATGAATACCTGGCCGGATGCCGGTACGACTCCCTTTAGAAATGAAAAGAATACAAGCTGGGAAGGCGCTTACAGAGTTCCGTTAATGGTTAGATTTCCTAATAAAATTAAAGCAGGTTCGATTTGTAATGAAATAATAAGTCATCAGGACTGGTTCCCGACAATACTTGCAGCAGCAGGTGAGTCGGATATTACCGAGAAACTTAAGAAAGGATACAAAGTCGGAGATAAAACTTTTAAAGTTCATCTCGACGGATATAATCTAGTTCCCCTCTTAACAGGACAGACAGATAAGAGTCCCCGTAAAGGATTTATTTATTTTACGGATGATGGCGATGTTGCAGCACTGAGATATGATAACTGGAAACTGATGTTTATGGTACAGAACACTCCCGGTACTTTGAAAATATGGATGGAGCCGTTTGTTACATTACGAACTCCTTATATTTTCAATCTTAGAACGGATCCTTATGAACACGCCGAAATTACCTCCAATACATTTTATGACTGGATGTTTCGTCACGTATATTTACTTGTTCCGGCTCAGGCGTTTGTTGCAGAATTTCTCTCAACTTTTAAAGAATTTCCACCACGTCAGAAATCAGCAAGTTTCAGTCTTGACCAGGTGGTGGAAAAGCTTACAGCCGGTGCAACCGGTGGCTGATCTATAAATTTCTTTTCACAGAGCTTGTCTTACTATGAATACGGACAGGCTTTGTGAAATTTCTTTTTCCACTATAATTTGCATTTCACTTTATGTAATTTCGCCATGAAAATTATTTTTAAAACTAAACTAAACCAATATGAAAAAACTAACTACATTTTTTTTATTTGCAATACTCGCATTTGCAATAACAAACTCTTCAAATGCTCAATACCGTGTTAATTTATACAGTGCTTATACACTGGATGATGATGTCGATGCAGTAACAGATGCAAATAATTATTTTAGCGGAACGGTTGTTGGCGGATATCAATGGGGTATCGGGTTTGAATATATTGTAAAACCTACATACGGCCTTGAGCTTGCCTATTTCAGACAGGATGCTGATTTTGATTTAAATTTCAGTACAAATTATTCAGCAAATTCTACAGCAACAAAAGAATCTACTTTTGGCACCGGTTTAAACTGGATTTTAATTGGAGGAAACAAATATCTACCTATCCCAAGATCAGTTGTTCAGCCATACGGCGGCTTAATGCTGGGAATGGCAATTTTTAGTTCAGATGATAAAAAGATTAATGATTCAGTCCAATACACAGGTCAGTCAACAACTAATTTTGCATGGGCAGGAAGAGTCGGAGCAAACTTTATGTTTTCACCTAATGTAGGATTAAAATTAGAGGCAAAAGTTATGTCAGCTGTTCAGTCGTTTGGGGGCGGATTATATGCAGGTACAGGCGGTATCGGAGCAGGTGTTGATACTGAATCTTCAATGTATCAGTTCGGATTCGGCGGAGCTCTGGTAATTCAGTTCGGTCAAAAATCAAAGCCAAAAATAAGAAGATAAGATTTCAATTTGGGATTTGGAATATCGGATTTTGGATTTAGTGATTTTGGATTTTAGAATTTGATGTGGTATTAATATTGAACATTGAATATTCGAAGTTGTAAAGTTTTTTTAAAATTAAATTTTTAAATAATATTATGCTTCATACAATGCTTAAAAAATGGTGGGTAATACTTATTCAGGGTATCCTGATGGTAGTACTCGGATTTTATTGTTTCAATAATCCCGGTGAAGTACTTGCAGGAATTTCATTATGGTTTGGTATGCTTGCTTTAATTACCGGTATTGTAGGATTATTAGGCTGGATATTTGCAGGGAAAGGCGAGCGGGATTTTGGTTCACTGATTTGGAGTATTTTTACGGCATTATTCGGATTATTTGTTTTAATGCATTTGTTTGCGGCTATGAAAGCCATTACAATGGTGTTCGGAATCTGGGTTCTCATTACCGGATTTAGTCTGATCTCATCAGGATGGGCTTTGAAGAAAGAACATTTCTTTGGATGGATTTTGATTATCTTAGCTGTCTTTGCAGTTATTGCCGGATTTATGATGATTACAAACATTGGAAGCGGAGCTGAAGGTGTTTCAACGATTTTAGGACTTTCAGTCTTATTCTCAGGTATTGGATTAATTATTCTTTCAATTTCCAAAAAAATGTTAATGGGTAAATTCAAAGATAAAGTAAACACTTTGAAATCGTAATTTTTGTTTTTGTCTCCGTCATATTTAACTTAGAAATTAAAGTGATTTTGGCGGAGATTTTTTATTTATTGAAATTATAAATTTTTACATACACTGCTTTTTTTATTGAAATAAAATTAATCAATAACCGGTATTGTAAATTCAAAATTATGTGAATTTAAATTTTGGATTTACGGTTTTGAAAGAACACTATTAAATTGATAATTTTAAATTATTATTTGACATGGAGCCATTTATAGAAAATCTCGAAATTTTTGGGTTGATCGTAAAAACAGTTTTAGAAGCTCTTTCAATAGTTATAATTTCTGTTGGCGTCATTGTTTCGATATTTGTTAGTCTGAGTTCACGATTTAAATCAAAAAAGAAAATTCCCCTGCACATAGATTTTCGCATAAGGTTTGGAACCTGGCTCCTTGTATCACTGGAATTTCTGCTAGCCGCAGATATTGTATCATCAGTAATAAATCCTACTTATGAAAATTTAATTCAACTGGGAATTGTGGCTGTGATAAGAACTTTTCTTAATTACTTTCTTGGCAAAGAACTGACTGAAGAAAAAGCAGAAGCAGAAAAGATAGAATCGGAGGAGTAATTTTTGATTTTTGATTTTTTAATAAGAAACCCTTTTTTTGAATTTCAAAAAAGGGTTTCTTTATTTACAGAATTTTAAAAGATCATTATTTATAAAACACAAGAAACTTTCAAATTAAATTACATCTATTTCGGGAACAAGAATGTCATCACGGCTCTCACTCCGAAATATCCTTTTACCTCAGGCAGAGCAGCGATAGGAATTCTCGGACCGACAGCAAACTGTACGGGAAATTTTCCTAATTTTGTCAG
>DAIPYE010000055.1:10832-17334 GCA_036782915.1 Bacteroidota bacterium
AGACCGGAAAACACCAGATTCATATATGTCTGTGTTCTTTTTATTTTCCAGTTTTGAGTCATTTCAGCATTCAAAGTAAATCCTCCTCCGGTTTTCCAGCTGTATCCGAGAAATGGCTGCAGGTATGCCTGAGTCTGATTGCCTCTGTCAGGATTTCCTCCGACTGACCAGAATTGATTAACCAAAGCTCCCATTGTCCATCCGTTAGTCTGATATAATAATACTCCGGTTGGTCCGATACTGAATCTGCCTGATCCTAAATATGTATTTGTAGCAGTCGGTATTGACATAATAGGTCCGACTCCCCAAATTACCTTACTTTTTTTTGGTGAAAAGAAAATACTGTACTGAATATCAGCCAAAGCATTTTGCGAACTTCCCATACCGGTTACATTGAACTGAGAAATCACAGGCACAATAACTCTGTTGATCATATTTATTCCTTTTGTTATACCAATAGGTATTACCGGCTGGATATTTAATACATTCTGTGAACCGTTATTTTCCCCGATTCCCCAGACAGTATTGTTCTGAAAAGGAACACTGATCAGATTTGCAACGGGATTAGCAAGCGCTAAAGCCAGTTTTTGAACATTTGCCGCAGGTTTTTCCTGAGCATTGGAAACATTTGATCTAAAACTTCCAAATACAATAACAATAAGCAGAATTATTTTGATTTTCATGAGTGTATTTATTTTTTATAATTTATTTTAAACAAAATTAACAATATTCAATTTTAAAAACTATGTTTTAATTGATCGGCTTTTTGAAAAAAAGCTTTGCGATTAAAAAAAAAATCATAACACTTAAAATTTAAGATCTAAACTCACAAAACTAAAATTCAATACCTATCGATGCGATCAAATAACTTTCATCCGCATTGAACGGATTAAAATAATAAACAATTGCTGTTAATTTCCTGAAAGTATATCCGGCAAAAGCACCCCGTTGAAAATCCAGATCTGATTGATAAAGCAACGTGCGGGTAGCAGCTAAACCTGTTCTGAAATTCTCAACTGGCGTAATACCCAGCTCAGCCCAGGTATAAAAAAAATCATCTTCATTATCTTTAATATCAAAGACAAATTCACTTTCAGAGTAATAGTCCAGATTTTTCCAGGAAAGAGATAATTCAAGACCGGGAATTATTGCGGTTAAGTTTCCCGCAGAAAATCCAAGCATAGGAGTCAGTCCGAATTCTATTTCGTTTCCAGTCTCAAAATTATATCCTCCGAAAAATGAAAGAGTTTTATCAGCTTCGTAATTATATCTCGATTCCAGATGTAAAATATCAAGATCTGCTGTTCCGATCAGAGTTGTTGTGTTTCTTTCGTTTGGTAGAATATTATAAAATGCATCAATTTCAAATGACCATACATCAATATTCAAGTCCAGAGAAATTTTTGAAGAATCAATTACTTTTTGCTGTGCATTTAATACCGGATTTAAAAATAACGTTATCAAACAAAGATTAATTAATCTAATAATCATTCTGTAACTGTAATAAATATTGAACTAATTCATTTTTAATTATTTCTGTTAAAAAAGTCGATATGTAGAGATCCTGTTATAAAATTTGTGTCTCAGCATTCATCCAGGTTGTAAAGAGTGTATAACCGATTGAAAATAAAACTGCTCCAATGAACAATCCAAGAAATCCCATTGACAACAACCCGCCGGTAGCGCCGATAAACAAGACTATACTCGGAACAGACGACTTTCGTCCCATTAAATATGGTGTCAGGAAATTATCAACTGAAGTTACGAAAATTACCCATATAAAAAATAAAATTGCCGTAAGTAAATCGTTAGTAGCAAATTCATAAAATGAAATGGGGAATAACACAACCCATGAGCCAAACTGAATGATTGAAAGCATCAAACAAAGAATAGTCCAGATCCCCGCATAAGGAACTCCGGCTATATATAAACCCAGACCAGCTAAAACTGACTGCAGAATCGCAACACCAAGAACACCTTTTACAACGCTTTGAACTGTGTTAACTATAAGATCCGCAAAGTTTTCTCCATGTTCCGGAGTTAGTCTCTTAAAAAGTTTAAGAGATGATTCAATTAAAGATTCAGATTTAAAAAGAAAAATTACTGCAATAAAAACTGAAATTAAAAATTGAGTTAATCCGCTTCCTAAACTGCTCAATACTGATAAAAGCCAGCTTCCAAGTTTTGTCAGTTCTTCTTTATGCTGAACTGCTGCCCCTTCCAGATTATCAGATGCAAGCTGCCAAAGATCTACAACAGGTTTTAAAATCGACGGCCAGTTTTTTACAAATTCACCCGGCGGCGGGATCAGATGTTTTCCCTGACTGTAAGCTTCCCGCAACTGATCTATTTCCTTGATAATTGATCCTGCTAAAAACCATGCCGGTATTACTATAATGCTTAAAATTGCAAGTACAATAATTATTGAGGATATCAACTTTTTTCCCCGAAATAATTTGTTTAAACTTTTGTAAGCAGGATAAATTGCAATTGCAATTATAATTCCCCAAGTTAATACTAAGGCAAATGGTTTTATAATTTCGAAACACCAGCTGATCAATAAAAAAAGTATGCCTAAACGTATAAGGGTGTCAATTATATTTGTAATGTTAAAATTTGAAGAACCGGTCTTTAAATGTTCCATTTATAATAATTAAAATTTTAAGATGTGTCTGTAATAAATTTACTAATATTTAAATATTAATACTATTATTTAAACCCGGAATAAGCTCCTGTTTGCGGAATTATATAGAGAAGTAAATTGATAGAAAAGAAGAAATGATAAAATATTATTAAATGTTCGTGATTTTTTTTTATTAATTTCTGGTCCGTTTTTTCTTAATAAATAATGAAACTATTCTTGATACCGGTCCTCTGAATATCAGATAAGGTACAATTGCAAGAAAGAAACTGACTCTTAATACTTCAATCGGGTGTATAGTTTTAAATTCTATGATCTCAAATATCACCTCCATTATTACAGCCAGAATAAATACTTTACCAACATCTTTCCATAACTCCATCATCAGTTCTTTTCTGCTGTGTTTTGATTTACCCAGTATCAGTCCGTTCCATAGAAATGGTTCCATGCCTGCTTTAGCATCCTTGACTCCGGCTATAGTTGCATAAATCAGAGACATTATCGGCTGCAGAAAAAGTCTGAAAGACATTGGACCTTCATGCCTGATCCCGACATTATTCAAAAAATTATTTATAAAATCTTCCATTTTGGTAATTTAAGTTTATTATATTTGACAAAATAATATATTTTAAATAATAAAGTGCGACACATAAATTTAATTAATTTACATGCCACACTTTTTTTTTCTATATTTGCTATCTGAATTTAAAAACAACAATCTAATTGCTAATTGTTAATTGTTAATTGATTAGTTACCGGTACTTCCGCGACTTGCCATAGCTTCTTCAATATGTTTCTTAACTGCATCAAGATTGAAACTTGCTGCTGCCTGCATAGGAGGAAACTCAAGTGCTGTCTGAGCTAATTTGGCAACCTGCTGCTGAACAAAAACATAACGCCAGAATTCATATGTGTACCATACGCCATAATACATGGAACCTTCCATACCCATCTTTTCAAACGGATCGAGTCTCAGATTTGTCAATCCCGGCCAGTCTAATTTTACTTTAGGTCCGAACCATCCTGAAGGCTGATCAATGAATTGATATTTCCAGTCACCGATCCTTGCTGCCGCCAGTGTAGTTTCCGTGAAATAGAAGAATTCATTCCTTGCAGTTACGCCGCCGGACAGAAGTCCTGACTGATCATATCCGTCAAGGTGAACTTTATAATTCTTTCCATTCAGTGATTTACCTGCTTTTAACTCTTCGGTAATGTTAGAATTTCCTGCAGCTCCGACAAATGTCGGGAACCAGTCTAAACCTGACATAACACCATTGATCACACTGTTTGGTTTAACTTTTCCGGGCCATTTGACAATACATGGAGATCTGAAGCCACCTTCAGTTCCCATTCCTTTTGCACCTTTAAACGGTGATGTTCCTCCGTCAGGCCATGAAAAACTTTCAGTTCCGTTATCTGTGGTGAATACAACAATTGTATTATCGGTCAGACCCATATCATCAAGTTTCTTAGTTACATGTCCGACTACATCATCAAGCTGAGCCATTCCGGCTTCCTGTATTGACCAGCCGTTTTCTGCCGTTCGAAGGGCTTCATACTTTGGAGATAAATGTGTTACAACGTGCATACGTGTCGGATTCAGCCAGCAGAAGAATGGTTTATTATCTTTTACAGATTTATCAATGAAGTTTTCTGCATGAGCAAGAATTACATCGTCTACAGTTTCCATATTGAGCTCTATGCCTTTTGTAGGATGGGGAGGAAGCGGTCCTTTATCTTCGATCTTTTGTTTTCCGACCTTGCCCCAGCGAGGATCAACTGTTGCATCGTCAGTATCTGTTGCCCAGCAGTGTAAAACATTTCTCGGTCCGACTGTATCTTTTAACTCAGGCGGATAATTCGGATGGAAAGGATCTTCCATTGCATCAAGGTGATACAGATATCCGAAAAATTCATCAAAGCCGTGAAGTGTAGGAAGAAATTCATTCCTTTCTCCAAGGTGATTCTTACCGAACTGACCTGTTGCATAACCTAATTCCTTCAATGCTGTTGCAATTGTAGGAGCTTCAGCCGGCATTCCGACAGTTGCGCCTGCCTGACCTACTGTAGTCAATCCTGTTCTGATCGGTAATTCACCAGTAATAAATGAAGCCCGCCCTGCCGTACAGCTTGCTTCAGCATAATAATCTGTCATGATAGCACCGTCAGATGCTAACTTATCAAGATTTGGTGTGCGACCTGCCATTACTCCTCTGTGGTAGGCGCCGATATTCCACATACCAATATCATCTGCCATAATAAACAGGATATTGGGTTGTTTAGATGCTGCTTTTGCCATTTTACTTTTTTTTTAGATTTAAAAATAGTGAATTTGAGTGAAATTACATTTTGCAATACAATGTAACGGTATAATAAAATGCCGGTTTCAAAGTATTTTCTTTTAAGTCATTTAAAGAACATGGTGAATTGTAAAAATTAAGAAGTGAGAATTTTGTAGGTGAACTCATTTCCATAATTTAACTAATAAAACTACTTCTTTTATAAACAAAGGTAAAAAAAGAGACATAGCATTTTATCCAAATTATTTACTTCAAATATTTTATGTTTACATTAGTATTATAAACGATACAGAAAGAATTGTTTACCTTTAATATATTTAATTCAAATTAAAGAGATTTATAGAAATTTACAATTCTTTTCCTATATTTGAAGTAAGAATTTAAAATCCCCTTCCTAATAAATAGATTGAGAATGGAATGCTTTTCTCAAATCGTATTTGTTTTTCGTATAGTCTTGCCCTATTTCCTGATCGGGATTCACAGAATTCTATTATCCTTATGTTTATGATGATCTGTCTAAGTTAATTATAAATTAAAGTATAATTACAATTCCCACTTAAAGCGCTGCTTTAAAAATTCATTTGATAAACTGTATAATATTTAGAATCATCCAAGGGTTACTTATAACAGAATTTCAATTCCAATAGCTGAAGCCATATCAACTGCACTGATATCCGTCCAAATCGAATCAAATTTAAATTAATTCTTTTACTGAATTTTCCCTCTTTTCTTTTCAACAATGTAAAGAAAAAGCCAGACAAAAGAAAATTCAACATGGAAATCAGTATTCATGATTTTTAAATTAAATTTTCTCGACTGGAAATAATTCTTTCACCTTTAATATAATGGGTAGTTATTTAAATACCGTTCCTTGAGTGTATATTTCTGAAATCCTATTTTTAACAATACCGGAAATCTGAAACTTGCAATCACCAAACATATTTCACTAATACTTAAACAAAACTAAATCATGCCACTAAAAGAATACAAACCGGGAACCACTTTTCCGGGAGTGATCGGAAGAACTTTCGACCAGTCAACACCAGCATGGCCAATGCCAAACCGCGCCAAAGAAGGATCACCAAATGTTTTATTTATTGTACAGGACGACACAGGATTCGGTCAACTCGGATGCTTCGGCAGTCCGATCAAAACTCCGAATCTTGATTCACTTGCAAAAGGCGGATTGACTTATAACAATATGCACACTACTGCTTTATGCTCACCGACACGAAGCTGTATATTGACAGGAAGAAATCATCATTCAAATGCGATGGCTTGTATTACGGAAGGATCCGAAGGATTTCCGGGAAGCAACGGTTCGATTCCTTTTGAAAACGGTTTTTTATCCGAAATGCTTTTGCAAAAAGGGTACAATACTTTTGCTCTTGGCAAATGGCATCTGACTCCGGCAGAACAAAATTCCCCTGCCGGACCTTATGACCGATGGCCGCTTGGAAGAGGATTTGAAAGGTATTACGGATTTCTGGGAGGAGATACACATCAATATTATCCTGAATTAGTTTATGACAATCATCAGGTTGAGCCTCCGAAAACT
>DAIPYE010000056.1:0-17232 GCA_036782915.1 Bacteroidota bacterium
AATTCTTGTATCAAGATAACATTCCCATGCGCTCCTGCCGTATGTAAATGCAATCAGCTTTTTTGTTGCGCGTTGTATAACGAGCTCGTCTACAGGCACATAGGTAGGCATACCGGTATTGAACTGAAGCCACAGAGTTCCATTATCAGGAGACATGTAGACTCCGGTTTCGGTTCCGACATATAATTTAGGAACAGGGAGCAAATAATAGTCAGTAGTATCAACCACTAAAGTGTGAACAGGCACATTCGGAAGATTGCTTGAAATATCATTCCACGAATTTCCCTGATCCGGTGAATACCATACATGTCTTGAATTTAAATTACCGGAATTATTATAAGCGGAATAACATGCATAGAGCTGGTTTTTATCTATCGGACTTGCAACTATTCTTCTTACCCATGATCCGTTGTTTCCCGGCGGTGTAATATCAGACCATGAATTTGATGTTCCGTTGGAAACATTTAAATTATCGCATCTGTAAATTCTACCTTCTGTAGTTCCTGCAAAAGCGAGATAGTCAGAATTAGTATCTAAAATTGTCAATGCGCTCACCTTATATCCGGATGAAAATGTATTACTTACCTGAGTCCAGTTACCGGCTGCATCTTCAGTAGCCCAGACTTTATCCGATCCTGCAAGGAGAACTTCAGAATTTTCAGGATTCATTACAAAAGGAGCGATGAATAAACAAAGCGATGAATTTTTTGCATCGGATAAACCATTTATACACGGATTCCATGTTTCTCCCCCGTCAGTGGTTTTATTCATATCAAGATAAACATATTCTTCAAATGCTGTTTCGGGATCGGTTTGATGCTGTGCTGAGTAACCGCCATCACCGCCATAAGTAATATTCCATATTGGACCGGATAGATTCTTTTTCAGATGTCCGTTATCCTGAGTTCCTCCCCAGTATTTTTCGTTTGTCGGATAAACAGCTCCGCTGTAAAACTGAATGTTAGAAAGATTACTGTTTCCCGGCATCCATGTAGTGCCGTTATTTGTTGATCTGTAAACTCCTCCGTCATTTGCGCTGTATATTTTACCGGCTGTAGCCGGATCAAAAACAATTGCATGTTTATCAGCATGAACAACCGGAAATCCGTAATAGCTGTCCCAATATGTAAGCTGAAACCAGCTTGATCCTCCGTTTGTAGACTTTACCATATCCACTCCTCCGAGATATATATTCTGCGGATTATACGGATCAACTGCAATCACATTATCATACCATCCCTGAGTACTCAGATAAGATCTGTTTCCGGTGGAAACAAGATTTGGCGGACGGTTTAATGCAGTCCAGTTATTACCGTAATCAATGGATTTATAGATTCCTTTAAGCCCTGCATCTCCGCCGGTTGAATAATCAGTAGATGAAATTGCAGCATAAATTATATTCGGATTCGAAGGATCTTTCGTAAGCGCTATTCTGTCATAACCGGAAGATGGAAGTCCGGATGTAATCAGACTCCACGTAGATCCTCCGTCAAAAGTTTTATAAATGCCCTGCTGATTAAAATATGATCCGACTGCATAAATAATTTCAGATGTAGATACAATAATAAAATCGTTCGGATTGTAATGATTAAAATTTATATTCGGCGAACTGATTTTTGTCCAGTTGATTCCCTGATCATAGCTTACAAACAATCCTCCGTCATAAGAATAATTGTAAACTCCGTCTTTGTATCTGTTATCTTCAGTAGCGGCATAGATTGCGCCGGAAGGGTCCGATCCCATTTTCTTTACATTCCTAAACATAGAAACATTAGTTCCGATCGTACCCGGGAGCAGCGACCAGTTATCACCGAAGTTAGTAGATTTGTAAATACCGCCTCCGTAAAGATCCACCCATCCTTCACCCGTTCCGGCATAAACGATATTCGGATTCAAAGGATCAATAACCATTGAACCGATTGAAACAGGATCCTGCAGATCTGTTTTGGCGTTCCAGACAATTCCGCTTGATGTGGATTTCCAGATACCACCGGAGACAGAGCCGCAAAGAAGAAGATTGGGGTTTACAGGATTAATGATCAGAGATCGAACCCTTCCGGCAACAGAAACTCCGTTAGGACCTTTAGTTACCCATGAAGTCGGGGTAATAAGATCATAGACAGCATTATAATCCTGAATATTCTCTTTTGTGAACTTAACAGCATCTGATCTCATGATTGTGGGATTTATTTCTTTAAGACCGGTTACCATTTCATAGCGGAATTTTGAAGCTCCTGCGGGATTATCCTCTGTTCCCGGAGTTTCGCTTAATGGTACTGAAGTTTCAGTTACAGAAGAATTTTTTAAATGCGGTAAGATCCTGATTATTGCAAAAGTGAAAAGAAGAATCAGAATGAATGTAATTATTACTTTCATATCCCCTCCTTTATGTAAGGTAATAAATTATTTATTTCATGTTTGATAAAATTGTTTCAGATAAAATACAGATTTACTATTTAATTATCAAATTTTTTAATTGAATTCGAAAAAACTCTCCGTAATTTAAAAAGCTTTTTTTTTTAAAGAAGCGGACAATCTGAATGGTAGCAAGGGACGAAATTTATTTTTTTTTCAAAGTTATATAAGCATATACAGTTATAAAAAACATAAAAACCCCTCCGGTAATGAAAGGATATTTGTAACCAAGAAAATGATAAACAAATCCGCCCCAGACAGGACCGAGAAATCTTGCAAGAGAGCCGAGAGACTGATTTATTCCCAGTATGGTTCCCTGCTCTTCTCTGTTAACATGCTGTGATAATAAACTGATGGCAACAGTGCTGTTCATTCCGTTTCCAAGTGAAAGAACAAAAATAACTACCATCAGAAAGTAAACGTTGGTTGAATACCCTATTAAACCCAGTCCGAAAATTGTCAGAAAACATCCTATTATCAGTGTGTTCGTTTCGCCGAACTTATGTTTAAACAATTTTAAAAGAAACAACTGAACTATCACACCCATCACTCCCATAAAAGAAAAAATATATCCGACCTGCGCCTGATTGAAATTAAGACCTTCCGGTCTTTCCGCAAAAAGCTGCATAGTTCCGAAAATATTTGAAAACGAAAACACAGCAATGAAATAAATTATAATATACTTTCCGAACAAAGGATTTTTAACAGTATTAATAAACAATCCAATATCCAGCGAATTTTTTTTAAATATTATATAGCGGTTCTTGAGCTTAATATCATGAGGAAGTGTTTCCTTAAAAACAAAAATACAGAGCAATGCAGCGATCAGAGACAGAGCTGCGGAAATATAAACCGGAAATGAATATCCAAAGCTTTCCGAAAGCACTCCGCCGATCCCCGGACCGAATACAAACCCAAGTCCGAATGCAGTACTGATAAGCGCGATCCCTTTCGTTCTTTCTTCAGGTTTTGTAATATCTGAAATTGCTGCCTGAGCTGCGGATATATTTGCCGCAAAAATTCCCGCAAAAGCTCTTGCAATAATAAATAAAGCAGCAGAAAGAATTATTCCGGAAAAAACAAATGCCAGTAATAAATTAGAAAGCACGCCTCCAAGCAGGCTCATTACAAGTATAGGTTTTCTTCCGTATCTGTCAGACAATTTTCCCCAGAAAGGTGAAAACAGAAACTGCATAAGTGAGTAAATTCCGACAATCAGACCTATTGTAATTTCATTTATATGGAGAACATTAACCGAGAAAGACGGCATCAGTGGCATGATTATCCCGAATCCGAGAAGATCGATAAATACGGTGAGAAATATTACTATTAATGCAGATTTATTTTTCAATTAAAAAAATTTAATTAACATTGCGGGGAAGTTTTTATAAATAATTCAGCCGGGGATATCAGACCTCAAAAACAGGAACGGGACAAAATGAAACTATAAAAATTAAAAAAGTGAACCAGCCAACAAGTCTTCTTCCCGGACCAAGAGGTTCTTCAAATTCTGAATATGTGGGAGGATGTTTTACTTTTATCACAAAAAATATTAAGACAGCCCAGACAAGCCAGTTGACAGAGCCGATGTTATTGTTTACTCCTATGAACGGAAGCAATCCGAGCAGTCCGAAAATCAAAAGCAGCCCGAAGAAAAAATATGCGACATATTTATGTTTTTCGCCGAACATTGCATAGGAAATATGACCGCCGTCAAGCTGACCTATTGGAAGCATATTCAGAGAAGTGATCAGCAGACCAAACCACCCTACGCAGAGAAACGGATAATGATAAACTTCATTCATCGGAGGCATAAAAGCTTTTCCGGAAGAGGCGAAGATCTTTTCGAAAGCGAGGAAGATAAGATTGTTTCCGAAAGTAAATCCGGTTACAGGAATTCCTGAAATTGCATATTCAGGGTGAAGTTCGTATAAATAACTTAGGGGTGGAAGATTTATAAAACCAATTATGAGAATTATTATTGAAGTGATCCATCCCGCGATCGGTCCCGCAGCACCGATATCGAGCAGGGCTTTCCGGCTGTAATACTGGGATTTCATTCTTATCACAGCACCCATAGTTCCGAACGGATTGAGAAAAATAAATGGAAACGGAATATAATAAGGAAGCGTAACAGGAACTTTGTGATAAACTGCGGCAAAGTAGTGCCCGAATTCGTGAGTTGAAATTACAAGAAGGATCAGCACAGAGTAAGTAATTCCGAGAGAAAAATTATTAAGCTGATAAGGATCTCTGTTTGCCCAGAAGACTCCCGCTATAGTTGTCGTAAAGAAAGTTAATATGAACAGAGAAATATTTATAAGGAAACCGAACTTACCAGATTTCGGCGCGCTGAACTGTTCAGAAATTTTTATCTCATTCCCGGATTCGCCGGATTCCCGCTCGTGTGACTGAAAAGATTCGGATTGATTCATTTATAACAAAATAATTTTAATCTGTTTAGAAAACAATTATAAAGGGTATGATAAGATTTTTAGTAACGCAATATCCGCAGAATATTATAAAAGTTGAAATATCACATCCGTCCAAAACGTTTTAAAAAAATAAATCTCTGATTTCACGAAGTTTCTAGAATTACGTGAATAAACATTTTTGAACGGCTTTTTCAAAGTATTTTCTTGTTAATAAGAAGAGCAATAGTCAAAACAATTTTTAATCTTAGACATGAATTTGTATATTAGAAATAGAGTTTTTAAAACAATTTGAATTTATGTAAAAAAAGAATATAGATTAAATTACTTAAATTGTTTATGAAAAAACCGGAAACTTCCTTGTGTAAAAGATCTATTTTTGAAAAGAAATTAATAAAATTTGAAATTAATGATTTTTTGAAATCAGAAGAAACTATTCGTGCCACATTTTAAAATGTGGCATACCTTAAAGTGTGGCACATCCAGGAGTAGTAAAAATTGATTATACAAAAAATTTTTAAAATTCTTCCACATATAAATTTGCTAAAATCAGTCATAATGAACCAAAATCCAACATTATCCAAAAATATAAGATAAAATTTTGTTAGAATTACTTTAACAGAGATTGATTTTTCTATTTGGTTTTTAATAAGGATGCTGCTTTTTTTCTTACATTCAGATCACTTTCAAAATTGTTTTGGACGCAATTGTTAAAATATATTTAGCAACAGACATAATTTTATAGATTATAAATACTAATTATGTTAAATTATCCCACTGGTTAACTAAATCCCCGATCAAATCGTAATATTCTCAGTCTGTTTAATTTTAAAAAAAATTTTAAAAATATTAATTAATCTTTAAGAAAATCAATTATGGAAAGCAACGGTTATAAACGATTTCCGACCATTTACAATGATAAGATCGTATTTGTCTGCGAAGACGATTTATGGGAAGTGGGGTCAGAAGGCGGAACAGCAAGACGGCTGACTTCAAATTCCGGTGAAGTTTTAAATCCTCACTATTCACCCGACGGAAAGTACATTGCTTTTTCGGGAAAAGAAGAAGGTGAAAAAGATGTTTACGTAATTCCGGCTGACGGCGGCGCAAACAAAAGAGTCACTCACATCGGAAAGAACACAAAGGTGATCGGCTGGACAGGAGACAGTAAATTCATTTTATTTTCCACTGATGCCAGAGGACCTTTCATGGGAAGAAGTGAAATATTCAAAGTTTCTGTAAACGGCGGAATGCCTGAAAAACTGCCTTATGGAATTGCAAATAATATAACATTCGGACCCGACGGAGGAATTTTACTTGGAAAGAATACCATGGATCCCGCAAGATGGAAAAGATATAAAGGAGGAACAGCCGGAGTATTCTGGATCGACAGAAAAGGAACAGGAAAGTTTGAAAAATTTTTGAAAGACATTGGAGGTAACCTTGCAAGTCCTATGTGGATAAATGACAGAATTTATTTTATCAGCGATCATGAAGGAATCGGCAGAATATATTCCTGCAATATAAAAGGAGCTGATATAAAATGTCATTCGTGTAATAATGAATATTACGTAAGGAATGCATCTACAGACGGGAAAAATATTGTTTATCATGCCGGATCCGAAATTTTTGTTTTTGATACTGAAAATAATGAAGAGCGTAAAGTTGAAATTGCATATAACAGTCCTCAGATACAAAAGCAGCGAAAGTTTGCTGATGCAGAAAAATATTTACAGGATTATAATATCAGCCCTGAAGGAAACTCAACTGTTATTACATCCCGGGGGAAATCATTCTATTTTTCCAACTGGGAAGGACCGGTTACACAAATCGGAAAGCCGCAGGGGGTTAGATACAGGCAGACACAATGGATGCACGATAAAAACAGTTTAGTGACAATATCGGATGACGGCGGAAAAGAATCTATTGAAATTCATTCTATCAAAGAAGAGAAGAAAAGTGTTAAAAGATTTAATGATCTTGAGATCGGTATCTGCGCAAGACTTAGAGTTTCGCCGAAAGAAAATCTCAGTTTCAAACAACAGACATCAGTTATTCCTGATCGATACAAAAAATGAATCGGTTACAGAAATTGCAAAAAGTAAATTCGGCAGGATCGAGGATTTCTGTTTTTCACCGGACGGAAATTTTATCTGCTACAGCATGGCAAACACTCAGTATAATTCTTCATTGTATTTGTATGATATTGAAAGAAGTGAAAATCATCAGATAACTGCAGATGGTTTCAATGATTTTCAACCGACATTTGATCCGGACGGAAGATACATTTACTTTTTATCTGCAAGGGAGTTTAATCCTGTATATGATACAAGTTTTTTTCAGCTTGGATTTCCTTTAGGAGTTCGTCCGTATTTACTGACACTGAAAAAAGATACATTGTCACCTTTTTCACAGGAATACAGCAGACTTTTTCCAAGAAAACATTCCCGGTCTGATAAAGACAATAATGTTAAAAATGGGAAAGAAAAATCAAAGAAGGAAGAAAAATTAAAGATCAGTGTTGATTATGAAAATATAGAGGACAGAGTAATTTCATTTCCATTGCCTGAAAAAAATTATTTACAAATTGCAGCAGTAAAGGACGGACTTGTATTCAGCCGTAAACCAATTAAAGGTGCTTTGCATCACTGGTATTTCGAAAAAAATTCATCCGATGAAAAACTTGAATTATTTGATTTTAACACACAGAAACCCGAGCGAATTGCAGATAAAGTTACAAGTTTTAAAATATCAATGAACGGAAAGTCTTTAATTTACAGAGCTGAAAATAAATTATTTGTGAAAGCGGATCTGTTCGAAGAAAACGGATATGATAATCATAATTTTGATAATCACCATAAGTCATTTTCAAGAAGCAAAAGCGACTGGATCGATCTTTCACGTGTAAAAGTAAATCTTGATCCTGTAAGCGAATGGGAGCAAATGTATAATGAGGCATGGAGATTACAGAAAGAACAATTCTGGACACCTGACATGTCAGGAATAGATTGGGATGTTGTTTACAGCCGTTATCTTCCTTTGTTAAAAAAAGTTGCCACGAGGTCTGAATTTTCGGATCTGATATGGGAAATGCAGGGTGAGCTTGGAACATCACATGCTTATGAAATGGGAGGTGATTATAAAGCTGCGCCGAATTACAGACTCGGTTCCCTCGGAGCAGATTATGTTTATGATGAAAAAGAAAAAGCATATAAAATAATTCATATTATTAAAGGAGATTCCTGGAAAAACAATTCACCATTAAGAACGCCCGGAACAGATATAAAAGAAGGTGATTTTATAATTGCAATAAACGGAGAAACACTAAGTTCAGAAATCACTCCGGCATCTTTACTTGTAAACCTGGCAAAAAACTATGTGAATGTAACTGTCAAATCAGCGTTAACAGGAAAATCAAAAACTTACAGTTTAAAAACCAATGCTTCGGATTTTGACGCAAGATACAGAGAGCGTGTTGAGAGAATGAAATCCTACGTTCATGAAAAATCAAACGGCAAACTCGGGTATGTGCATATTCCTGATATGGGACCGGGCGGTTTTTCGGAATTTCACCGAAATTATATTGCAGAATCATTGAAGGACGGACTTGTGGTCGATGTAAGAGATAACAGAGGCGGTCACGTTTCTCAGCTTTTACTGGAGATGCTTTCCAGAAAACAAATTGGTTTCGGATTATCAAGATATGGGAATATGGAAACTTACCCAAGTCACGTTGTTGCAGGACCATTGGTTTGCATAACAGATGAATTTGCCGGATCAGACGGTGACATATTCAGTCATAATTTTAAACAAATGAAATTAGGAACTTTGATCGGTAAAAGAACCTGGGGCGGTGTTGTAGGAATCAGTCCGCGCCTTGAGCTTGCAGACGGAACGATGACCACACAACCGGAATATGCCACTTACATGAATGATGTCGGATTCGGAGTTGAGAATTACGGCACTGATCCGGATATAGAAGTCGATATTACCCCGCAGGATTTTGCTGAAGGAAAAGATCCGCAGTTAGATAAGGCAATTTCTGTTGCGCTTGCACAGCTGAAAAAAAATCCAGTAAAGCTTCCAAAGTTTGACATGAAGCCAAAACTATCTTTGTTCAATATTTCCAAAAACGGAAACGGGACTGTTAAGAAAAAAGCAAAGAAAGCCAAGTAAGTAAAAAAATTTTGAAAAATAAAACATAACGTTATTAAAAAATGAATAATATCAGAATCTGCTTCATCCTTGCTTTCAGCATTTTCATAATAGCTTTAAATAATATTTCATATTCTCAGTCTGAAAATGAAGCAGAGGGTGAATCCAGTGAAAGTATATTTTTAAGAGAGCAGTTCATTACAGAAAGACGAGCCGGAGGTCCCGGGAAAACACTGCCACGTGACACTTATGATAAAGCTGTCCGTCAGAAAAAGCTGATACCTGAAGACAGAAATATTCCGGGAAGTTTCACGACAAATGCAACATGGACAAGCGTAAATCCGACCGGTATGTTTTACGGAGTTACAAATAATAATTATATTTCTGGAAGAACCAACTCGATCGCATTTCATCCCACTGATTCTAATATAATGTATATTGCCGCTGCGCAGGGCGGAGTATGGAAAACTACAGACAATGGTCTGAACTGGATAGTTTTGACTGATTATCTCGGATCAATTGCAAGCGGTGATATTGCAATAGATCCAAATAATCCGAATATTCTTTATTACGGTACAGGTGAATTGAATTATTCGGCAGACAGCCAGTATGGTGACGGGATCTATAAATCTACTGATGCAGGATTGAGCTGGATACAAATTGCTCCTGCTACAACTGTCGGAACAAGAATTTCCAAAATAATTATTGATCCTACAAATTCCGCTACTGTTTACTGCGCCGGAGTTTCAGGTGTATTTAAATCAACCAATTCAGGATTGAACTGGGTGAATAATCTGGTTCTTAATACCACTTCACTGAATTTTAGTCCGGCAGACCCGCAGATAATTTATGCAGCATCAGGATCCGGACCTTCTGCAATTTATAAAACTACAAACGGCGGAATTAACTGGAATCTTTCCATGAACGGCATAACTTCTTCCAGCGGCAGAAGAGTGCAGCTTGCAATCTCAAATGACAATCCTGATTATTTATATGCCAGTATTGCCGGATCGACAGGAGCTTTATACGGTTTATTCAGATCTACTGATGCCGGAGTTAACTGGACCTTGCAGAACAGCACAACAAATTACATGAGTTCACAGGGCTGGTATGATAATGCTGTAACGGTAATTCCCGGTAACCCAAACGGAGTAATAGTCGCAGGACTGGATGTTTACAGTTCGACAAACGGCGGTGTTACATTGACAAAGAAATCGACATGGTCCACAAATAATACAAGTAATTTCTCTCACGCTGATATTCATTATCTGACTTATAAAGGTTCTGTTCTTTACTGCTGCTCGGACGGAGGTGTTTACAGATCCAATAATAACGGTGATATCTGGACAGATCTTAATGCAACTATCTCTACTCTGCAGTTTCAAAGCGCTGATTATGATCCCACAGATATTACTAAACTTTACGGAGGTACACAGGATAACAACAAACAAACCAGTACAAACAGCGGATTGAACTGGCTTCAGAGAACGACCGGGGACGGCGGATATACAATTGTCGATCCTGTCAATACAAATTTCGTTTATGGTCAGTATGTTAACGGTTCGATTCAGAGATCAAATAATTACGGAGTAAGCTTTACAAATATCACTCCAAGCGGATCCAGCGGCGGTTTGTTTTATAATCCGTACGAAATGTCTCCCGGTAATCATAACCTTGTGATTTTTGGAAGAGCTAATGTATGGAAAACATCTTCAGTTCAGACGGCAACTTCTTCATCCGGCTGGACACAGATCGGTACTACGGCAGACATTGGCGGTAGCGTATCTGCAATCGGAATCAGTTCAACCGATACAGGAAAATTTTATATAGGAACTTCCGGAGGAAAGATATTAATAACAACAAACAACGGATTAAACTGGAGTACGCAAACCGGATTTCCCTATGTAAGTGATTTTTATGTTGATATAAATAATGATTCAGTTTGTTATGCAACTTTCGGCGGAGCAACTGCGGGAATGCATGTTTATAAAACTACAAACAGCGGTTTAAACTGGTTCAGCATTACCGGTAACCTTCCAAACATAGCTGTAAATTCCATTTCTGTCAGAACACTTGCGCCGAGAATGATCTTTGTCGGAACGGATCTGGGAGTTTATCAATCTACAAACGAAGGTTCAAGCTGGGTTTCATTTAACAGCGGTTTTCCGAATGTGGAAGTTTATGATTTAAAGTATAAAGAAGGTCCGAAATTATTAATGGCAGCTACTCACGGCAGAGGATGCTTCACCATTGATATCAGCAGTCTTGTGAGCGTTGAAAATCAAAACAGTTTAAGTCCGGACGGATTTGTACTTCTTCAGAATTATCCGAATCCATTCAATCCTAGTACGAATTTAGAATTTGGAATATCAAATCCGGGATTTGTATCTTTGAAAGTATATAACTCATTGGGAATGGAAGTAGCAACCTTAGTTAACGAGGTCAAACGAGCGGGAAGTTATAAAGTGAAATTTGACGGAAGTAATTTATCAAGCGGAATTTATTTTTATACAATTAGTTCAGGTGATTTCAAAGAAACCAAAAGAATGATGCTTCTAAAATAATTCAACTGGGTTTTGTTATAATTACTGCCATTTATGATTTTTAAATGGCAGTTTTTTTTATCCGAAAATTAAATTGAGCAATTTTTTATTTTTTTAAAAATAAGAATTTCATTTTTTTCCATTTCATAGCTGATAGATAATAATGTGAATATTTATAAGTATATATTTTTCTTAAATTATATCAGAAAAGAAAACAAAATGTGAAATGTTGAAAACTTACCTCAAAAATTTTAAACCGGAAAATCTTTTAATTCCTCTATCTATATTTTCTTTTCTTCCGTTTCTTATATTATTTTACTACCTGCATCCAATTGCAGATGACTATTTCTTCTGGGACAGAATTAATCACACCGGATTTTACACAGCTTTAAAATCGCTGTATATTAACTGGAGCGGCAGATTTTTTTCACATGCCGAGCTGTTGCTTTCGCCGTATATTTTCAGAACTTTGGAAGGATATAAAATTTTAACTATGCTGTTGATGGTATTATACTTTAGCGCATTGTATTTATTTGTTTCAGAATTTACCCGTAAACACCTTTCCCGAAAAGAAGCATTCATAATCAGCCTGTCTATTTTCTTTTTGTATCTGTATAAAATGAATACAGTCGGACAGGGATTTTTCTGGCTGACATCAGTTGTTGTTTATCATAATTCTATGATTTTTCTGATGCTGTTTTTTGTTTCATATTATAAACTGATATGCAGCAGCAGCTTTATTTCAAAGATTCTATTCACTGTGATTTCCTGTTTTCTGACAATTGCTGTCTGCGCTTCCAATGAGGTTTCTATGGTGTTTTTATGTTTAATCTTAATTTTGTTTTTTATTTTAAGTCTTTTCAGAAAAACAATCAGCATTTCTTTAATATTTATTTTAGTTTGCGCGATCTTAACAGTGTATATAGATATGGTTTCTCCCGGTACAATAATGAGAGCCGATGCATTTGCAGGGAACGAGAATTTTATTTTTTCATTTTTCAGTTCGTTCAAAGAATTGTTTTATTATTTATTCAAATGGATCTTTTTATCTCCGCTAATTCCGGTAACTTTTATATTACTTCCGGTATTGCTGAAATTTAAGAAAGAAATTTTACCTGTTGATACCTTTTTCAAAGTTTCACCTTTTTACATTTTTTTGTTTGGAGGTTTACTTTTATATTCCGGATTCTTTGTAGCATTTTACGGTCAGGGAAAAGTACCATTCGGAAGAACCATAAACATTATTTATTTTCAGTTTCTTATAATCTGGTTTTATATTGTAATTTCTATGCTGATTCATTTCTCCGGAAAAATTAAATTCCTTCAGGATAAAACTCCAAAATATTTTTACGTATTAAGCTTTATAATAATTCTTTTTTATATTTCGAAAGCAAATAATATAAAAACTGCATATACAGACGTATTGTTTGGAGACGCAAAGAATTTTGACAATGAATTATCAGAAAGATATAAAACAATTTACGAAAGTCCGGCGGATTCTGTGATCGTCAAGAAAATTACAAAAATCCCGGCATCACTTTTTTTATATGATATTTCTCCTGATCCCGAAAATATTCAAAATAAATGGTATGCAAAACATTTCAAAAAGAAATCCATTCAGACTCAATAAAAATACATTAAACTATAAATTACTTTTCTTGGTGAAAAAACTTTTTCTTATTTTAATTCTCCTGAATTCCATTTCCGGTATTTTCCCGCATAACATTTTCGGTCAGGGAAAATTTCTGAATTTTTCTGATATTCATTTTGATCCTTTTTATGATTCGACACTTGTAATGGAACTGCTTTACTCTGATTCCGATGAATGGGAAAATATATACAGCCGATCTAAAATCAATTCCGTCAGCAATTATGGAAGCGATTGTAATTTTATTCTTCTTAAATCTGCTTTGAATGAAATGACGCTGAGAATTCCTCATCCTGATTTTATCATTATTAACGGTGATTTTATGTCGCACAATTTCAATGAAGATTTCAGTCATTTCACCGGAATTGAGAACTCAGATACTCTGAATCTGTTCATTGAAAAAACAATTAGATTTATTACTTCAGTGATCGTAAAACATTATCCCGGAAAACAGATCTTTCCTGTTCTGGGTAATGATGATGCATATTGCGGAAATTATATGATAGAACCGGACGGCGGTTTTGTTAAAATGGCTGCTGAAGTCTGGGAACCAATGGTTAATATTAATGGTAATAATTTTTCATTCCGAAAAGATTTTTCTAAAGGAGGATACTGCACTGCAGATCTTCCGGGAGACGGATCTGTAAAAATGATTTTAATGAATACAGTTTTCTTTTCACCGAAGTACAGGAATCTCTGCGGTGATACAACAGCAAATCCCGGAAAGGACGAACTGATATGGCTTTCTGAGGAACTTGAAAAATGCAGGCAGAAAAATCAAAAAGTTTATTTGTCTTATCATATTCCTCCGGGGATTGATATTTTTGGCACTATTAACGGTAAAGGAAATTGTGAAGAGAAAATTTTTTCTTCATGGAAAAAAGAATACAATGACGAATTCATCAAACTCGTTAATGAATATTCATCTGTTATAATTGCACAGTTCGGTGGGCATTTTCACAGAGATGACTTCAGAATATTTTTCAATGAAAGTGTGCCTGTTTCATATTTGCATATAACTTCTTCCATCAGTCCTGTCTACGGCAACAATCCTTCGTTCCAAGTATTTTCATATAACACTGCAAATTATAACATTTCAGATTATGAAACATTTTATTTGAATTTATCTGAAGTTAAAGACAACACAATTTGGGAAGGGGGATATAGTTTTCAGAATGCGTTTACACAAAGATCTTATGATGTAAATTCTCTGAAGAATGTTTATGAACTGATAAAGTCAGATGCTGTTGTCAGAGAGATTTATATAAAATACTATACATCTGATAATGTAAAAGTTTTTAACAAAGATTACAAAAACTGGCTTTATAATTATTGCGGAATTGGTCATTTGAAAAAGAATGAATTTGCGAATTGTCTTTGTTCCGATTCTGTAAAGGCAAAATAATAAACAATACTTCTGAAAGAACGATAGTCATTAAGTCTTAAATTTAATTAATTTATATTTGCGGATTATTAAATTTAAAACTAAAAAAATGAAAAGATTTTTATTCGTTCTGGGTTTGTTAATTATCTTCAACAATGATTTTTCTTTTGCGCAGCATGACTCACTTTTAAAAAAAGGATGGAATCCGCGGGGAGTGATCGGAGTGGGGCTAAGTCAGGTTGCGCTGAGCAACTGGGCTAAAGGAGGTGAAAATTTAATTTCAATCACCGCTAATTCGGATTTTGCGGATCATTATGTAAATTATCCCTGGATCTTAAGAAACACATTGCTTTTTTCTCTAGGTTCGACAAAGACCGGAAGCAACAGTTTTCAGACCAATGAAAACGGACTTGCACTGGAAAATGTTCTCGTCAGAAAAATCGGATGGGCTGTCGATCCGTATATTTCAAATCTTATCAGATCAACTATACTTAACGGATATGATTATTCAGGGGATCCGGCTATTCAAACTTCAGGATTTTTCGATCCCGGATATGTAACACAGAGTATCGGATTCATATTTGAAAGACCATTTTTTTCAACACGTCTGGGACTGGCATTTCAGGAAACTTTTGCAAATAAATTCAGACAATACACAGATGATCTCAGCACAACCGAAACAAATGAAGCTTTTAAATTTCAGACAGGCATAGAATCAGTAACCGGTTTGAGTGTCACTCCTGCTGCAAATGTTTTATTTACAAGCAGGTTAAGATTATTTTCGGGTTTTGAAACTCTCGGTATCTGGGATGTAGGCTGGGACAATACAATTACTGCAAGGGTAAATGATTTTTTAACTGTCAATCTGAATGCATTGGTTGTTTACGAAAAAGCACAGTCGCCATATACACAGTTGAAAGAAGGATTGAATCTTGCAATTTCTTATTCCGTTTTTTAAATTGGTAAAGTTTTAATGTGAAGTATATTCTAATTCTGAAACAATAAAATATTAGCAAATTTTGTCAAATACAGATCAGCAAAACAAAGAAAAAAAACTGGCAGGAGAAAAAGCCGCTGAGTTTTTAAAGGACGGAATGACAGTCGGACTCGGAACAGGATCTACGGTTTTTTTTACAATTAATAAAATCGGTGAAATGGTTGCGGATGGACTGAAAATCAAAGCAGTTTCAAGTTCGGATGCAACTTCCCGGCTTGCTGAATCGCATAACATTAAAATGATATCAATCAACGACGATATTCAGATCGATCTTACAATTGACGGAGCTGATGAAGCGGATAAATATTTTAACGGTATCAAGGGCGGAGGCGGAGCATTATTGTTTGAAAAGATAATTGCTCTTTCTTCAAAAAAAAATATCTGGATCATTGATTCGAATAAGATGGTGGAAAAGCTTGGAAAATATCCTCTTCCTGTTGAAATTATTCCGTTTGGATATAAAAGAGTTTTTGAAAGATTAAGCTCAATGAACCTGAATCCCTCAGTAAGAATGAGAAATAATGAATTTTTTTTGACAGACAGCGGAAATTTTATATTTGATTTACATTTAAAGGAAATAAATGATCCTGTTAAACTGGATAAAGAATTGAAAATGATCACAGGAATTGTTGAAACCGGTTTATTCATCAATATAGCTGATACAATTATCATTGGAAAAGAGAATTCAACTGAAATTCTGCATAAATAATTTATTAAATCAAAAAAATAAAAATGAGAAAAGAAAGTTATGAGTTTTTAGAAAAGTATATAAACAATGCTTCCCCCACAGGATATGAGACAGCGGGTCAGAAGATCTGGCTGGAATATATTACTCCCTATGTTGACACTTATATTTCTGATATATACGGAACTTTAGTTGGAGTAATAAATCCTGATGCAAAATATAAAGTTGTAATCGAAGCTCATGCCGACGAGATCTCATGGTATGTAAATTACATCAATGATGACGGATACATTTATGTGGTCAGGAACGGCGGCTCGGATCATCAGATCGCTCCCTCAAAAAGAGTAAACATTCATACAAAAAAAGGATTTGTAAAAGCAATTTTCGGATGGCCGGCAATTCATGTGAGAGATAATAAAAAAGAAGATCAGCCATCTCTTGAAAATATAATTCTCGATTGCGGCTGCAAAAATAAAAAAGAAGTAGAAGCACTTGGAATTCATGTCGGATGCATTGTAACTTATTATGATGAATTGATGATTCTCAATGATAAGTATTATGTTGGTCGCGCACTGGATAACAGAATGGGAGGGTTTATGATAGCAGAAGTTGCGAGAATGCTGAAAGAGAAAAAGAATAAACTCGGTTTCGGATTATACATTGTGAATTCCGTTCAGGAGGAAGTCGGACTGTACGGAGCTGAAATGATCTCAAGAAAAATTAAACCTGATGTTGCAATAATTACTGATGTAACACATGATACACAATCACCAATGTATAAAAAAGAAAAACTCGGAGATGTCTCTTGCGGTAAAGGACCAACTTTAACATACGGACCTGCAATGCAAAACAATCTTTTGGAAATGCTTATCAGCACTGCAAAGAAAAAGAAAATTCCGTTTCAGTATGAAGCTGTTTCATCACATTCCGGCACTGACACGGATGCATTTGCATATTCGGCAGAGGGTGTAGC
>DAIPYE010000057.1:0-16932 GCA_036782915.1 Bacteroidota bacterium
GGAAATATTGAATTTTCTGCATCTGAAGCAGCCCGGCTGAGAAAATACTGCGAATCAGGAGGTTTTCTTTATGCTGATGATGATTACGGAATGAATGAATCATTCATTCGTGAAATGAAAAAAGTTTTTCCGGAAGAAGAATTAAAGGAACTGCCTTTTAATCATAAAATTTACAGTTCACAATATAACTTTCCAAACGGACTTCCGAAGATCCACGAACATGATGCTAAACCGCCACAGGGTTTCGGCATATATAAAAATAACAGACTTTGCGTCTATTACACTTATGAGACAAATATCTCTGACGGATGGGCTGACACAAAAGAGCATCAGGATCCCCTTGAAAAGAAAGAGGAATCTTTCAAAATGGGGACGAATATTATTGTTTATATGTTGATGAACTGAAGTCAGGAATTTTTCGTTACTATATTTAATACTTCAATATTATTCTTTTAAATTGCAGTAAATATTTAACAAAATGTTCCCAACTAATTTAAAAACAAAATTTATAAAATCCAGAATGAACATAATCCTTGTTTTAACCGGCTTAATTAATTTATTCATTTTAACATCAGCAGGCTGCAATTCAAATCAGGCAGCGCTGAAAGAAAATTTTACTGAAATTAAAAACCAAAACACAAATCAAATGAAAGAATCTGAAAACCCTGAGAATCCATTTTATTCCAGAACTGATACTTCAAAATTAAATGTACCTGACTTAGAATGGAAAAAAATATTACCCGAAGAAGTTTATGAAGTTGCCAGGGAAAAAGGCACTGAAAGAGCGTTTACGGGAAAGTACTGGAACACAACCGGACTTGGAACATATTACTGCGCAGTTTGCGGAAATAAGCTTTTCAGATCTGATGAAAAATTCGCCAGCGCATGCGGATGGCCCAGTTTTTTTGAAACCTCCAGAAAGAACAGCGTAACTTATCATGAAGATAATTCTTACGGAATGAACAGAACAGAGGTCTTATGCGGCAGGTGTGATTCGCATCTTGGACATTTATTTGATGACGGTCCTCCTCCGACAGGAAAAAGATATTGCATGAATTCTATCGTACTTGACTTCGTAGCTGACAGCGAAACTGGTAAAAAAGAAAAGTAATTAATTTGTGAAATATTCGGATCCTGTTTTTAACAAAAAAAACCGCAACATATTGCTGCGGTTTTTTCATTTCAAATAAACTTTTAGTTTTTCTTATTTATCATGTCCGCCGATCTTGCAGCAGCTTTCCAGTTTATCATAAGCTTCTTTATCTGCCGGTTTATCATTTGCCTGGTAACCTGACATTACAATTACACCTTCGATCTTATCAAGACTGGTTTTTGATTTATCATATGTGACATTGACAAATTTTTCATCAATATTTACATCCACAGCATCCACTCCATCCGTTGATTTCAAAGCTTTTGTGATCGTCTTTTTGCAAGTTCCGCATTGAACAGTCGGAAGATTGATCTTTGTGACTTCACCTGTTACAGAGCCTGAATTCTGACTGCTTTCAGATTTCTGCTTACTTTCCTGATTCTGATCTGAAGATTTATTTTCATTTTTCCCGCACCCGGAAATTATTGAAAGTAATATTACAAATGAGAATATCTTAAATAATTTAGTTTTCATATATATTCAATTCTATTTTTGTCAAAATTAAATGAATATCCTTCAAAATGTAATTTAGAAAAAAGTGCATAATTAAATCAATATTGAAAGATTTTTATCAGGAAATAAATTCTATAAACTGCATGCAATCTCTGCAGCAAGACCGGCATTATTTAAAACAAGCCTGATGTTTGTATCAAGACTTTTTCCTTCCGTTATATCCTTAATTTCAGAAAGTAAAAACGGTGTAACCTCTTTTCCGCTGATACCTTTCGTTTCAGCTTTTTTTAACGCTGTCAAAATAGCTTTATCAATTATTTTTTTATCCATAGAATATGCCTTCGGAACCGGATTGGCAATAACTGCTCCGCCTGTCAGTCCAAGTTCCCATTTGATCCTTAATGCATCTGCAATTTCTTTCGGAGTATCCATTCTGTAATTAGATTTGAAACCGGATTCCCGAGTATAAAAAGCCGGAAATTCCAGAGTCTTATATCCAATCACCGGTACGCCGAGCGTTTCTAGATATTCCAGCGTAAGACCAATATCTAAAATTGATTTAACTCCTGCAGATACGACAGCAACATTTGTTATCCCAAGCTCTGTGAGATCAGCAGAAATGTCAAGTGTGTTTTCAGCATTTCTGTGAACACCGCCTATTCCACCGGTTGCAAATATTTTTATTGAAGCAAGATTCGCGCAGATCATTGTTGCAGAAACCGTTGTAGCAGCATTTAATTTCTGTGAAATAATTACTGGAATATCTCTTCGGGAAGCTTTAAGTATATTTTTATCTGTTGAAAGAATTTTCAAATCAGATTCATTTAATCCGATCTTAATAATTCCGTTAATGACAGCTATAGTGGCAGGAACAGCATTATTTCTTCTGACAGTATTTTCGACTTCAGTGGCAGTTTCAAAATTCTGAGGGTAAGGCATTCCGTGAGAAATAATGGTTGACTCAAGTGCAACAAGGGGTAAGTTATTTTCTATAGCATTTTTTACTTCATCTGAAATCCTGATATAATTATTGTATGTCATTGAATTAAGATGATTTCAAAATTCATTGAGTTTTGATTTTTCCTGAAACAATTTAATGACTTTCTTTGGATCGAGTTCATCTGATACAGATTTAACAGTTCCGAGAGTATAATAGGAGACGCAGGTTCCGATCCTTACAGATTCACTTAAATTAAATTTATTTTGCATTCCGAAAAGAAATCCGGCTATGAAAGCATCTCCGGCTCCGTTTGGCTCTACCACTTCATTTTTCAGACTTTTACAACTCAGCATCAGCTCTTCCTTTGTTTCAATTAAATTAACTCCCGAACTCCCTTTTTTTAAAATTATATATTTGAAATTACGGAAATCACCGTTAAACAGTTTGTCTAAAATATCTGCTGTTTTTTTATATTTGCCAAATATGATTTTAAACTCATTAGAATTCACAGATAAAAAATCAACATTTGCTGTGATCTGTTTTAAAACAATTGCTTTTTTTGATGACACAGCATCCAGAAGTATAGGAACCTGGCTTTGATTTGCAATTGAGATTATTTCTTCAAGTACACTTTTGTTTAGATTTGCATCTGCTACAATCATAGAACTTTTTTCCAGCAATGCAATATTGTTTCGGATATAATCAATATTTACAAGATCTGTAGATTCCTTCATATCGTTAACCGCGTTAAAAAATTTTCCGTCCTTCCCTGAAACAGATAAATACTTTGCCGTAGCTGCAGTTTCGGATCTGATAACAAAATCCGTATTTACACCGGCTTTTTTAGTTTCGTCCAGTATTAAATTTCCGAAACTGTCTGTGCCTACACATCCCATCAGATAAACAGGAACTCCAAGTCTTGCAAGATTTTCAGAAATATTTCTTGCAACACCACCCGGTGTAAAATGAATAATTCCCTGATGAGAATCAGAGTCTTTGAAATCCGAATTGGCAACACCTTTTATGTCAATATTGATACCGCCAATAACACTTATGTATTTTTCCATTTAACAAAAATAGTGAATACTAAAACAAAAAGCGAAATTTTTATCAGTCCTTAAATTTATCCTGTAGTTATACATTCTGAATATATGTTCGCATACTTTCTTGAGCGGCTGTATTATCCGCCAATAGACTTCGACGGACTTCAGAAGCTGAATGTAAAATTCGATTTAAATATTGTAATGTAGCTTATTAAATCATTCAATGCCGGACATTTCATTCTCAAAATTGAAAAACAAAATAACCCTTTGTTTACATCATTTCTGATCAACTATTATCTATACAATGAATATCTTTCCGGATGAAAAAAAATTATTCAGAAAATAGAAACAGTTTAAATGAGTCATCTAAAACAAAATTCTATCTTCAGCTGGAGTCTTATTATGTAAGACTTTTGAATATGGAATGGCAGAATTTGAACGGGATCTATTTGAAGTTTACAAAAGAAAACTGGAAGAAGGGATCTACGAAGATCTTTTGAAAATTTATTATCAGTCACAGAATTTCCGTGATTATATTATTATCGGACTTCGCAGAAACGAACTAGAATGGGTTGAAAATTTCATCAGAGTTTATGCGCCGATGTTGCCTGCTAAGACCAGGGAAGACGAAAAAACAATGGCGCATGCGAGAGTACTGATATACAGATCAGAATTCAGAAAAGCTCTTAAACTCACTCAGATTATATGAGCAACAAGCACGTTCATATAATTGATATTTCGCGGCTGAAATTAAAAGTTTTTTACGAACTTGAAATTTATGAAGAAATATTTTTTGAAATAGATAACCTGAAACATTTTATCAGAAAGAGCGGGATAAGCAGTATACTCATTGACAACACAAATGATTTTCTGGGTACATTATCGGGACTGATGAAAATCATTACCGGACCTGGGACAAAAAAGAAGATCCGTTACATTGCAGAAAAATTTACAAACGGAATTAATAAAAACCCTAAAATCATATCTGTTGACAAGCTCAATGACCATTTGAATATAACACTTGACATTTCGACAAGCCAATCGCCCATTTGAATTCTTAATAGAGGCGGATGTTGCTTTAAACGATTACAAGATAAAGATAGTAATCCATAATCACTGTTACACATCATTATAAAAAAAAGACCTCAAAATCCTGAGGTCTAAACTGATTTCCTGTGGACAGGGCCGGAATCGAACCGGCGACACACGGCTTTTCAGGCCGTTGCTCTACCGACTGAGCTACCTGTCCTTATTGCAGATGCAAATTACCGTTTTTAAGAATTACTATCAATCTAAATTAAAAAACTTCTTTTAAAATATAGGTAACTATTCAAGAAAAAGCATCCTAAGTCGTTAAATGTTTATATTTAAAGCGAAATGCACAGTTTCTTATATTTATAGCATAACTAAGAGCAAATATTTTGGAACACTAAAAACAGTATGCAAATATTTTAAAGATTTTCATATCCTTCTGTATATTTTCCCCAGCTCTCTGCGGGATAGATTATATTTTTATTCTGTGCATTAACTTTTACCATTATTGCATTGCCTTCCCTAATCTTATCAAAATGAAGTGTGTTTATAAACCAGGTTGCATTGGTAATGTATGTCGGACCGAAACCGTCACTTACCTCAAGCCTGAGATGAATTATTCTGTTAATATCTCCTCCTGTTAAACCCTGTGATGCCGACAGAACGACCGCGGTTGCAGATCTTGCCTGAGAGATCTTTAACCGGAGTTCGTCGGCGAACTTTGACTGCTTTTTGAAACTTCTCTTCATAAAGTAAAATATTATTACAATTACTAAAAGAGGAACGGATAGGCTGATAATTAAAATTAATGTACCGGTTTCCATTATTTTTTTAAAAATTTAATTTGTTAAAAACTTCCAAACTCTCGCCTTGAGTTTATTAACGGAAAGTATTTAACAAATTTATTTAACTTTTTTAACTAATTTAACTAATTCAACTAATTTAACTTTTTTAACTAATTCAACTAATTCAACTAATTCAACTAATTCAACTAATTTAACTTACTTAACAAACTTTATTTACACAACACATTAAGTTTGTTTACTTTTCTTCCGCAATGGCGTTTCGACTGGCTCAATGCCCATCTTTCTTTTCTGTTTATTTCAAATCTTAGAATCTGTATTTTTGCAGAACTTAAATTTAAAAAATGTCAGATAATACTAATCCCCCGAAAGGCTTTGCGCTATGGATGATGGCTGCAAGAGCTTATTCTTTTCCGGCTTCAATAATTCCAGTTCTCTTCGGCTCTATGCTTGCCGTTCTGCTGAATCCGGGTATGAAATTCAGTTTTGTAAATTTTATTTTATGTCTCATCGGCTGCATTCTTGTTCAGGTCGGAACAAACATTATTAACGATATTTTCGATTTTGATAAAGGCATCGATAAAGAAGATAAAGAACTCGGCATTCCTCACGGCGGCTCAATGGTAATTTCAATGGGTCTTGTAAGCATGAAACAAATGAAACTCGCTGCAGTGATTTCTCTTTTTGTCGCTTTTCTTATAGGGATATATCTCTATACTCAATCAGGTATATGGATCTTGTATCTTGCAATTTTCGGATTGCTTTCAGCCATTTTTTATACTGCCAAACCTTTTGCATTTAAATATAAGGCTCTCGGTGATCTGCAGGTTATAATCTCCTTTGGACTTGGAATGACTCTCGGTTCATATATTGTTCAGGCAAAAGAATTTTCTTATATGCCGTTGTTATTTTCAATTCCTATAGGTCTGCTGATAGATGCAATTCTTCATTCAAATAATATAAGAGACATAAATTTCGACGGTAAGTTCGGTGTAAAAACACTTCCGATACTTGTTGGTGAAAAAATTTCCATTAAACTGTTTTACTTTATGATACTTGGAGCTTATCTTGCTTTAATCATTTTTGTTGCCCTGAAAATGCTTCCATGGTTTGCGTTGCTGGCACTTATCACCTTTCCGCTTGCTCTCAAAACTGTAAAAATGGCAAATGACTTTCCCGATGAAGGATTGGCGAGATTTGAATATGGTACGAAACATATCATGATGACTGCTCAGTTGAATATGATGTTCGGCATTACTCTGGTTCTAGGATTGCTGATCTCATATTTATTTTTTGCCTGATTCAGTTTAGATCTCAAGAAAATTTATAAAAGATAATAACTTCCGGAAACAAAAGACTATAAATCTAAAAAATTTAATATGAATTGGATCATACTAGTCATTGCCGGTTTGTTCGAAGTCGGCTTTGCTTTTTGTCTGGGGAAAGCAAAGGAGTCTGAGGGTATTATTTCAATTTACTGGATGATAGGTTTTTTTATCTCACTTTCGATTAGTATGGTTTTACTTTATAAAGCAACTCAGACCCTGCCAATCGGAACTTCCTATGCTGTCTGGACAGGCATCGGAGCTGTCGGAACTGTCCTGGCTGGAATAACTTTTTTTAATGAACCTACAGATTTCTGGAGATTATTCTTTCTTTCAACTTTGATTGCCTCGATCATCGGATTAAAAGCAGTTTCTCATTAAACATCTTTTCATTTATATATTATTAAAATTTTTACTTTCCTGCCGGATAATATTATAATTCTTAATTAACAAATTCAGGCAATAAAAAACGGATCGCATTAAATAAAATTTGATCCGTTTGCTTTAAAAATTATTTAGAAAATTTTGAATGGTTATTTCAGCAACACCATTCTTTTCGTATCTTTGAAATCACCGGTTTCCAGCTTATAAAGATAAACCCCGCTTGGTAGATTTTCACCATTAAAATCAACTTTATATATTCCTGCATTCTGCTTTTCATTTACCAGTGTTATTGTTTCTTTTCCCCTGGCATCGAATACTTTTAAATTAATAAAACTGTTAACTTTTAACTGATAACTTATAACTGTCACAGGATTAAAAGGATTCGGATAATTCTGTTTTAATTCAAATCCATCCGGAATTTCCGAACTGATCTGCTTCACACCAACTGAATTCAAATCTATAATGGCGGACCAGACCTGATATATTCCGGTATGATCATCCATCCAGACCGGATATAATTTATTATTGCCGGATGTTATACCTATGTTATCACCCTGATTTCCTGAACCCGCTCCCGAGATCCCTTTTGGTCTGAATCTATGGTCACTTACAAGATAATCTGCCCACGAGTTTCCGCCATCTGTCGAACGCGATAAATATATCTGCGCTGAATCCGAACTGATATTTCTGTTGTCAAAATAAATTACATTAATTCCTCCGTTTTCATCAACTCTTATTGCCGGCAGTATCTGAATTTTACCGTTATTCAACGGATCCTGATTCACTCTTATTCCGGGTGACCATGTAACTCCTTCGTCAGTAGTTCTGTGAAAAACAATGTCGGGATCACTTCCTGCAGGAGAAAGATTTTTTTCTGCTGTTACAATATAGATCCAGTTGTCCCTCGGACCTCCGGATTTGTCAATGTCCATACCCGGATAGCCGTTGACACGGATTCCCCATGGAGCAAGTGATGATGATTTTATTCCGTTGCAGTCGTATGCTGTTTCATTTACTGTCCAGCTGTCGCCGCCGTTTGTTGAAACTCCAAATCCTATATAATCTTCATTGAATGGCGAAGTAAGAATAGATGCAGCCCAGCTTACAAATGCTTTACCTCCGTTACCTATAACCATTGCAGGGCCGAGAGACTGATGACCGGAAATTGAATTATTTACCTGAATAACGGGTGACCAGTTCACACCGCCGTTTGCTGTATATGATAATGCGATCGGGTACGGATTTGTGAATCTTGTCCAGACAAGTGAAGTTCTTCCGTAATAAGGGCTGTTCGAAACATCGTCTGTAGCCGGACTTCCTTTATCCTGATCGTTCCCCGCAATCAGTAAATTATTAGACCATGTCTGCCCCTGATCAGTGGAATAATTTGACCACATCCCCAGTATGAATCCGCCCTGATGAGTCAGTATGAATCTTCCATCTTTATCAATGATAGGTCCGGGATCACCTCCGTGATTTACTATCGGAGAACCTGTACATGTGTCGCTGCCTCTCCAGCTCAGACCTCCGTCAGTTGTCACATAAACTCCTTCGCTTCTGAATGAAAAATTAACAGTAAAAGAACTTGCAAACATTATTAAAGGATTAGAAGGATGCCTTACGATTGCCGGCTCTATCTGATGATTGGCAGACGGATGTATTCTGTAATTAGGAAACTGTGAATAAACATCGCTTGCAAATATTATTGACAGCATAAAAAGTACGAAAAGTTTAATTTTCATTATCATTTTAATATAGTGTGATTTAAATAGGTAAATGTTTTTTTAAAAACCTGTACTTCCGGTATAAAATTTCATGGAATAAATATTATATCAATCTGTGTATTTCTCTGATCGGCTGTTCTAAGCATCTTCTCAATTTCAGTTTGCACAGGTTATTTTATTGATTAAAAACATATGAAAGGTTTATTCCTCCGAAAAAATTATAGGGAATTCCGGCTTCATAATATTCCAGCCTGTCTGAATTTATCTGCACAAAAGCCACATACTTTTCATTTAAAATATTTCCCAGTCCGGCAAAGCCCATTACTCTGAAATTTTTGAAATTCATATTTACTCCGATCTGACTGCCTAAGAGTGTATATGACTGTGTTTTATATTGTTCAAGATTCCTGTCATCTACAAACATCGAACCAACGCTTTGTATAGTTCCTTTTGCAAAAAATGTGTAATCCTTTTTGTAAATATACTGGTAAGAAAGCTCTGCGGAAAAATTATTATCCGGATTGCTTGGCTCTCTGTTATTCGAGTAATCAGCCTCAGTAATAGTGCCTTCAGCGTCTATACTTCTTGCATTATAAGCTCCGTATCTGAAATTGGAATATGTATAAGCTAATTTCACATTGAATCCTTTTGCAACTTCAGAATTTACACCGAATTCAAGTCCTGTCCTTTTTACAGTGGCTGCATTTCTGAAAAACACATTTCCGTCAACAGTGAACGGAACAATTGCATTATCTATTTTTGTATCAAAAAGTGAAAGCTCTATAAATGTACTGGAAAAAATATTACTTTTTTTATTAATAATTTCACCCTTATACCCGAGCTCATAACTAACAGTATTCTGCGCTTCCAGATCAGGATTGATAAGCTTGTATCCGCCGTCAGATGAAAACGGGAAATTATCAAGTTCATTATTTGCAGGAGTGTCAAATCCCCATCCGAACGAACCGAATACAGACATCATCGGATTGAATTTATAATTGATCGCAAATTTCGGTGTGAAATTATCAAATACTCTTGAAGTATCTTTGTAACTTGCCAGTTGATCAGCAGCCGAAACAATTACTCTGTCATATCTTCCCGTGATCAGCAATGATAAATAATCTTTATATAAATAATACTGTTCTGTAAAATATAAACCTATGTTTGAAATAGTTTCATCCGTAAGAGACTGCAGTTCATCGCCTTTTATTCCGCCAATATTATTAAATTCATTTATGGGACCTGTCTGATAATAAAAATCACCGCCGACCGAAAACTCATTATTCTGATTTGCAATTTTAGACTGATTAATTACTCTGAAATTAGATCCGACTCCGTATCTTGTAAATATTCTGTATGTAGCTGCCGTTCTTGAAAGATCCTTAATTGTTCCATACCCTGTTATTTCAACAAAATTATTATAATTTTTTCCAAATTTTGTATTATAGGTTATTCCCAGTCTGCCTTTATTTGAAATTCTTTTTGAATCACGGCTCACATCTCTGGGGTTTGCCTGAAGATAATTCTGATCAAACTGAGCAAGCGTAAGCGAACCCGGAAGTTTTATCAGACCGTTCACATAATATCCGTAAATTGAAATTGTAGAAACCGGATTCAGATCTGCTTCATAAATTGAGTTGAATCTCGACTGATATTCCTGACTGTGATAACGATATCCGCCGTAATTTTCGTAACTGTAAGTCGCCATGAATCTTTCATCATTTGAAGTCAGACCGAATTTTAATCCGTTCTTTCTCAGATCATAAGAACCGAATTCATTGTCCGACAAAACAAACGGTTTCGGGAAATATTTATCTGTGAAAAAATTTATCACTCCGCCCGGCGCATTTGTATAAAGTGATGTCATATTTCCTTTTATAACTTCGATCTTACTTATAGACGTAAAATCCAAAGCTTCCAGTCTTGTCTGACCGTCCGGCTCTGATTCGGGAATTCCGTCGAGTAAAATTCTGACTCCTCTGATCCCTGTATTTGACCTTGTTCCGAATCCTCTGATGGAAACTCGCACATCGTGATTTCCATATCTGGGCTGCAGCCATAAACCCGGTATGACAGATAAAACATCGTTTACACCCATTTTCCGTGTAGATTTCCACTGACTCTGATCTACTCTTTGCACTGAAAACGGAATATCGATAAGTTTTTGTTCGGTTCTGGTAGCGGAAATTATTACTTCGTCAATCTGGTAATCTGTTGTATCAGTATCAGAATCTGTTTCGTCCTGTGCAAAAACAACCTGAAAAGATACTGCTGTCAAAAGAATTAAAGTAAATATTATTGTTTTCATAATATATATTATTTGTATACAAAATTAGTTTTAAAATAAATTGATTGTAATTCAATAATATTTGAATAAAATATTATCTGAATTAAGAAGATTTTTTAAACAGAAAGAAAGCTGAATGCTAACAGAGCATTTTTGTTATTCTGAGGAATTTTAAATACTGAAGATCTGCAAATATGGATTTTATGAGGAGTAGTTTTGATTTTTTTAATGCTGAAAATGAATCTCTTTTGAAATCATGAGGAATGTATGATTGAGTCTTTACTCTTTTATAATGATCTTTATTTCTTTTGACTTTATAATTTGTACTTACCGCATGTTTGGTGTCAATTGAAAATCCGGATTTAATTTCAATGTTCGGTTCTATTTCCTGAGAAAATGGAAGTGGATTGTTTATTAAAACGCAGTCTGTTTTTGAAGATCTGGAAAATGAGATCCCGGAAATACTAAAAAGAATTGCAAATAAGAAAACACTGTATGTTATGAATAATTTTGATCTCATATTTTATTTTAACAAAAACATTTTCTTTGTAATCGAATTCACACCGGATTCGAGTTTATAAAAATAAACTCCGCTGGGAAGATTTTCGCCATTAAAATCAACTTCATATATTCCTGCATTCTGCTTTTCATTTACCAAAGTTATTATTTCTTTACCGGTGGCATCGAATACTTTTAAATTTATAAAACTGTTAACTGTTAACTGATAACCGATAACTGTCGCCGGATTGAACGGATTCGGATAATTCTGTTTCAATTCAAATCCGGCCGGTATTTCCGAATTGATTTGTCTGATCCCGATTGTGTTAACATCGATCGCCGCTGACCAGATCTGATAAACTCCCGTATGATCATCCATCCATAATGCCCAGAGTTTATTATTTGCAAAAACCATTCCCATATTGTCTCCCTGATTTCCCGCACCGCCGGAACCGGAAACTGTTTTCGGTCTGAATCTGTGCTGATTGATTCTGTGATCATTCCAGGTGTTTCCGCCATCGGTCGATCGGGATAAATAAACATCCATTGAATCAGCGACTAAGGTATTTCTGTTGTCATAATATATTACATTTATGCCGCCGTTATCGTCGACAGCTATTGTCGGAAAATACTGAACTTTTCCGTTATTGATCGGATCCTGATTAACTCTGACTCCCGTTGACCAGGTATTCCCGTTATCAGTCGAACGGTGAAATACAACATCGGGATCAGTTCCTGCCGGAGATAAATTCAATTCCCCTGTGACAATATAAATGTAACCGTTTCGCGCTCCTCCTGTTTTATCCATGTCCAGGTGAGGATAACCGTTGATTCTGATATTCCATGGAGACAATGAGGAAGTTTTTGAACCGTTCATATTATAAGCATTTTCTATGACTGTCCAGTCTACTCCGCCGTTGACAGATCTTGCAAACCCGCAGAATTTTTCATTCTGAGGAGAGGTTGTTATTGTTCCTGCCCAGCATACACAAACAGATCCGTCATAATTTACTTTTACATCAGCTCCGGCTGAAACATAACCGGCCGGTGTTACATTGATCTGGTCGAAAGCGCTCCAGTTAGTTCCGCTGTTTGTAGTATATGACACAACGATAGGGAATGGATTCAGATACCTTGTCCAGACAATATATGTTCTTCCGTAATAACTGCTCGAAGCGATATCATCTGTTACCGGAGTTCCTTTCTCCTGATCTCCTGATGCTATAAGCTGATTTGCGGTCCACGTATCTCCAAGATCAGAGGAAGTATTTGAAAACATTCCCGTAATGAATCCGCCCTGATGAGTCAGAATGAATTTTCCGTTTTTGTCAATTACAGGTCCGGGATCACCTCCGTGATTATTTGAAGAAGCTCCGCTGTTGCATGTATCGGATCCGAACCAGCTCAATCCCCCGTCAGTAGTCACATAAACTCCTTCGCTTCGGAATGCGCCGCTGATGGTATAAGCGCTTGCGAACATTACCAGTGGATTTAAAGGACTCTTTACAATTGACGGTTCGATCTGAGCAACTGAAGAAGGGAATATTCTGGAGTTTGTGATCTGAGCTTCTGTTTTATTTATAATGCAAATGCATATTATTAAAGCAATGAAACTTATTTTTATCATGAAATTATATTTACCTGAAAATTTTTTATGATATTGCAATTAAAATGAATATCCGAGATTTACACCAAAATAATAATTTCTTGGCTCACCTGTTTCATAATATCTTCTTTGATCTATGGGAAGTTCCGGGTTTGCATTTATATTGACAAATCCCACATACTTTTCATCAAAAATATTCTTAACTCCTCCGGTAAAAAGTAAATACAGGCTTTTGTAATTTACTGTAACACCTGCCATAAAATTACCATAAAAATAACTTGGAACAGTTACTGTATTTTCATCATTGGCAAACATCTGACTTATATAATCCATATCCCATAATATCATTCCCGTGTAAATATTGGAAATTTTAAACTGATAATTAAGTATAAAATTAAAAATACTGTTTGGTATTGCAGGCACTTCATTACCTGAAAAATCTGCTGTCAGAGTATCTCCGACGGCAGTATAATTAACGGCATTATATTCATCATATTTAAAATCTGACCATGAATAATTTGTCACTAACTCTATACCGTCAAACATTTCAAATTTAAATCCGCTTTCAATACCTGTTCTGTTTGTATTGGCTGCATTTCTGAAATAGGTCTGATCATTTATAACAAATGGCACAATTTCATTGTCAATTTTTGTATTATAAAATGTCACTTCAAAATATGATTTATTTAAGATTCCTCTTTCCGGCAATACATTTCCTTTTATTCCGATCTCAAAGTTCTTTGTATCCTGCGGATTCAGATCGGGATTTAAAGTTGTAGCTCCGTTATTTGAAGTATATTGATAATTTGTGAGTTCGACAGCTGTCGGGCTGTCATAACCTAAACCGTATGATGTATATGCAGCTATTAAAGGTGTGAATTTATAATTAAAAGCAATTCTCGGTGTGAAATTTGAAAAGTTTCTTGTTGAATTCTGAAATCCGAAAAGTTGGTTCTCATTTTTTATGTCAATATTGTCAAATCTTCCTGAAATAGAAACCGATGAAATATTTTTGTAAAAAAACAATTGATTCTGAAAGTATGCTCCGAAATTATCAAGTATTTCAATGTTTTGCGTCTGAAGCTTATCTCCTTTTATACCGCCTATATTATTGTAAGAAGCAAGATCCGCGGATACATAGTTATAATCCAGTCCTGCTGAAAACAGATTTTTCATGGAAGATATTTTTGCGGTTATATCATATTTTGCAAGACCTCCAACAATATACCTGTTATTTAAATTGTATAATACATTGGTGGTATATTCCAGATCACTTAGTCTGATGAAACCGGTGATCTCAACATTGTTGTTAATTTTTTCACCCCATGAAGTATTGTATCTTGCGGCTAATTTTCCTTTTGATACAATTCTTTTAAAGTCGCTTGAAACAGCCACGGGATATGCCATAAACGGATCAGTTTCGTATTCAGGTATTGTAAGTGCGCCGGGAAGCTGTATCGTTCCTTTTGCAAAATTACTGAATATTGAAACGGTTGTTCTGCTGTCGGGATAAATCTGAAAAACTGTATTTGCTAAATTTACATATTCGTTATTATGTTCTCTGAATCCGTTATAGTTTCTGTAACTGTATGTCTGATAAAATTTATAATTTTTTGTCATCAGGCCTAACTTGACTCCGTTCTGACTCAACCCGAATCCGCCAAACATATTTGTCTGCTTCACATAATTTGTTTTGAATGTCATGTCGGAAATAAAATTGATCACTCCGCCCGGAGCATTTGTATATAAGGAAGAAAAATTTCCTTTAGCAACTTCTACTGTTTCAAGTGATGTGTAATCTATCGCATCTATGTTTGCTTCACCGTCAGGCTCGGATTCGGGAATTCCGTCCTGTAAAATTCTAATCCCGCGGATTCCGGAATTTGATCTGTTGCCGTATCCTCTGATCGAAACTCTCACATCAGTTCCTCCGAATCTTGACTGCAGAAATAAACCCGGAACATCTGCCAGCACATCTTTTAATCCGACATTTCTTGTATATGCCAGCTCTTTTTTATCAACCCTGAATACTGAAAAAGGAACATCTATAATTTTTTCAGGGATTCTTGTTCCGGTAATAATGATCTCTTCTGTTTCAGCGTCTTCTTCTTTTTCTTTCTCTTCTTTTTTAACTTTTAAAGAATCATTAACCACTTTATCCTTTGTTTCTTTATCATTCTGCGAAAAAGAATCACAATAAAACACAACACATATAATTAAAGGTAAAAATACTTTCAAATATAAAAATAATTTCATATAATTTTGTAATAATATAGTAAATTTAAATTATTAATTTAAATATTAATTCAGTTAATTTAATAAATTTTGCTTCGCAGAATCAGGTTATGTCAGCTCCTTTTCTTCTCATTCGCTTAGGTCCGTACCAAAGCCAGAATCCGGTTACAGTAAAAGAAAAAAGCGCAAGCCCTGTAATAGTTGTATAAACAAGTTTTATCTGTTCTTTCTTTGTATTAAATAAATAATCGAGAATTGAACCGTCATGAATATTCTCAATAAAATCTGAACGTCTGGTTTCAATGTGCAGTAATTTTCCCGTAGCTCCATCGAGCTGAATTCCAATATAATTATCGATAAAAACAAATTTTACCATTCCTTTATCCGGTCTTATGTCAATTCTTTCCAGTTCTGTGGACAGATCAGGTGATATCGAATCCAGCATTATTCTGCAGGCGTTTTTATGCAGGCTGTCAACAGAGATCCAGTCAGCAAGATCAGTTGAAGTTCCTTCGTAAGACTTTGGCAGAATTAATCCGCCGGTATTCTTTTTCCAGCCGAGTAATAATCCGGTAAGAGACACAAATAAAAATACAACAAACAGAAAAATTCCCATCGTTCTGTGAATTTTCCTGAATGTTCTTAATGTTTTTGCCTGATTATTTCTTTTTTCCATTTGTAAAAATTTATATGTAATTTAATATTATTTGTGTAAACATCAATGAGAAATGAATTTTAAAAAAATATACTCAATTCATCTTTGTTTAACTTAATCATAATTATTATTTTAAAATGATAAGAGATCTTTATCAGATCTCTTATCGGTGACAGTAATTTAAGAGAAAGGGGTTCTTAAATCACTTTTATTTCGGGAATCAGAAATGATCCCCCTTAATGCCGTAACAATTTACAGGAAAGGGGTCCGTAAATCCTTACAAGCAGTAAGTTCTAAAAGGGGAATCAGGATCGATTCCCCTGAATGCTGCAATAATTCACAGGAAAGGGGTCCGTAAATTATTACATGCTTTAAGTTTATAACAGGGAATCTTTTGGATTCCCTGTTTTCATTAAGCAACATCTTAATTTGAAAAGGAGAAATAAGTCGTTGCTTTTTTTAAATTTTAAAAATTTCCTCTCAGAGTTAGCACAGAATTTATACCCGGTGCATTTATTCCCGAGGCAAACACTCTGTAATTCAGATCAAGTAAATTATTTATTTCCAACTGCAGCGCCAGATTAAGGTTTATCTGATAAGCTGCTTTTACATTCAATGTAAACCAGTTTGGCATTCCATCAGGTGTAGCATCCTGGAAATTATCCTCACCGCTTAGGCTGTAATCTTTTTTCAGTTTCCATGCGTTATAGAGAACATTAAACTCACCTTTAAACTTAGTTAAATTCAGTACAACTCCTGATTTTCCAAAGAGCGGCGGAATGTGATCAAGAGGT
>DAIPYE010000057.1:16954-17227 GCA_036782915.1 Bacteroidota bacterium
CCGTATGTATATGTAACAGTATTTATAAGTGAAAGATAATCGGTAACATCTGCATTTAAGTTTAAAGTAGTTCCCCAGACATATCCTGATCCGGCGTTTTGATTAGAAGTTACATTCGCTGTATCACCGTCATAAATGATAATACTGCTTCCGTTATAAGTGGTTGGAGCAGTTACAATCGCATCATTTATCCATGTATAATATCCGATCGCTTCAGCCTTTACCTTCCCGTTAAATATTTTGGATATTCCCAGCTCGCCTCCGTATGTATAT
>DAIPYE010000058.1:0-1490 GCA_036782915.1 Bacteroidota bacterium
GCTGATAACCAATGGCGCGCCGATACAGGTAATAATCAGCATAGTTGTCAGTGTGCTTTTTGTAGAAGCTGAATTGTAAATATTCAGACTGTTATGTCCGTCAGGATCTGAATAAACCAGATTCGGGAAAATACCTATTGCAACTAAAGAGATCAGAAGCGCAATTGTTCCCGAAGATGATAAAAATGCTCTGAACTCTCTTTTGTAATGTATTTCACGTGGAAGATTTAGAACAAGCAGTAAAGTAATTACCGGAATGACAGAAAGCCATATATTTTTTTTATAAACTTCAAGTAAATGCGGCTGATAGATAAAAGTTGAAATAGTTGTAATAATATAAAGAGATATAAAAATAAAAATCAGAAATTTAATTTTTTTAACAATATTCTCTCTCATATCTCCTTCGGTTTTCATGATCAGAAATATTGCGCCGTGAAGTGTAAGAAGTGAAACTGCGGTCATGCCAACCAAAACGGAATAGGGATTCAGCAGATCAATAAATCCTGTGACAACATTTTTCTTTTCATCTAAATGAACACCCCGGGCAAGATTTCCCAATGCAACTCCGAATAAAAGCGCAGATCCGAGACTTCCCACGCTGAAACAAATGTCCCAGCCCTTTCTCCATTTCGGATCTTCTCTCTTACTTCTGAATTCTATTGCAACACCTCTGAAAAGAAGCATCATGATGAGAATTATAAATGCATTATAAAACCCTGAAAAAACCGTTGCATAAACTTCCGGAAAAGCCGCAAACAATGCTCCGCCTCCCACAACCAGCCATACTTCATTCCCGTCCCACAAAGGTCCGATACTGTTAATTGAAATCCTTCTGTCAGTATCATTCCTGTGAAGAAGGTGAAGAATCCCCACGCCGAAATCGAAACCGTCAAGAATTGCATATCCGGTAAGAATTGCAATTATCAGTATAAACCAAATAGTGTTCAGGTCCATTTTAAATTACTTTAAATGTTAAAGTATATTGAAAAAATTACTTATCTCTTTTCTTAGACAAAAGCTCTTTTATCCTTTCAGATAATTTTATTATTGGTTCTTTTGATTCGGGTGAATCTACAGGTTCCGGTCCGTGCTTTATTTTATCATTCAATACATAAATGAAAACTGCAAACAGAAGCATGTATATCAGCAGGAAAGTTATGTTTGAAAAATATAATTGCGACTGTGAAAGATTCGGCGAAACACCTTCGGCTGTTTTCATCAGATCCTGAACGATCCACGGCTGACGGCCAACCTCGGCTGTAATCCAGCCGGCTGTATTTGCGATCACAGGCAGAAATACCGAGAATACGAACATCCATAACACAATTCTTGCATCAAATAATTTTCCTCTCCACCAGAGAAAACATCCCAAAAGCGAAAGTAAGATCAATGTCACTCCGATTGAGATCATAATATGGTAACTCTGAAAAGTTATCTGAAGCGGCGGTCTTTCATTTACGGGAATTGAATCAAGTCCTTTTACCGGCAAT
>DAIPYE010000058.1:1516-3422 GCA_036782915.1 Bacteroidota bacterium
AAGACCGGGAATCTTCAATCCAATGGTTTCACCCTTTTTTTCATTTATATAACCGATGATCGTCATATCTGCAGGTCCTGTTTTCCAAAGTCCTTCCATTGCGGCGAATTTCGCGGGCTGATATTTATGTACTGTTTCAGCGCTCTTCCTTCCGGAGATGAACAGTTGTGATAAAGAAATTACAGTTGCGATTATTAATGCAATTTTAAAAGATGACTTTGCAAATTCCAGATTCTTCTTTTTCAGAATATACCAGGCGCTTACACTTAAAACAAAAAAAGCTCCGGCAAGCCAGCAGCCCATTATGACATGTGTCAATCTGATTACAGAGGAAGGATTGAAAACCATTCCCCAGAAGTCAATTATTTCCGCGCGCATTCCGTTTGGTCCCATCACAACTTCAAAACCCGCCGGCGTCTGCATCCATGAATTCGCAATAACGATCCATACAGCGCTGAAGTGTGCGCCGAAACAAACCATTATAGTGCTGAAGTAATGAAACTTCGGCGATACTCTGCCCGAACCGAAAACAAGTATTGCAAGAAATCCGGATTCAAGAAAGAATGCAAAAATTCCTTCGGCAGCAAGCGCGCTTCCGAATACATCGCCGACATATCGAGAATAATTTGCCCAGTTGGTTCCGAACTGAAACTCCATTGGAATTCCCGTAGCAACTCCGATGGTAAATGTTAACGCAAAAACCTTTATCCAGAAACGGGTGATCTGCATCCAGAGCGGATTCTTTGTCTTCATGTAAATCCCTTCGGATATTACAAGGAAGACACCGAGACCAATGGAAAACGGGGGATAGAAATAGTGAAAGATATTCGTTATTGCGAACTGAAGACGGGAAAGAAATATTACAACTTCATCCATGCTAAAGTATTCATTGAGATTTATGTCAACAATATACTTTTCCGTGAAGATTATTTACAGACAGATATAGATTCCTTTCTGTAAATATTTTTTTCTAAATGCAAAAGAAATTACATTATACTGAATGCAACTCAGTTTCTTTCATTTCAGCTAATTCCGCGCCTATTTCAAGAGCTTTTCTGTTAAGAGGAAGTGTGTTGTGATATCTTTCAGGAAGAACTTTTTTAAGAGCTTCAATAATAGATTCAAGTTTAACCGTTGATCTTTTGCTGAGATATGCGCCGAGCATTATCATATTTATAATTTTACTGTTCTTCATATCAGCAGCTTCCTGAGCTGCGGGAATACCTATTATTTCAATGTCAGTTCTTTTACTGATGTTTTTAATATTTGTCGATTCATATATCAGCAGACCACCGGGTTTAACGGACAATTCAAATTTATCCATTGATGGCTGATTCAGTATTATAGCAGAATCAAACATAGAAATTATCGGCGAACTTATTTTATCTTCTGAAATAATTGTAATGCAGTTGGCAGTTCCGCCCCGCATTTCCGGACCATAAGACGGCATCCAGGAAATTTCTTTTTCTTCTATCATACCGGCATACGCAAGTGTCATTCCCATTGAAAGCACGCCTTGTCCGCCGAATCCGGCAATTATGATTTCTTCTAACATGATTATTTATCTCCGTTCTGATTTAATGGAATAAGATCTTCAGGTTTTGGAAGCTTAATGTCTCCAAGTGGAAATGTTTTCACCATTACTTCATCAATAAAGTTATTGGCTTCGATCGGTGTCATTTTCCAGTTGGAAGGACAATTTCCGATAATTTCAACAAAGCAGGTTCCCTTATGAAGCTGCTGATATTTCAAAGAATTGATTATCGCTTTTTTAGCTTTTCTAACTGCGGTATTTTTATTTACGGTATGTCGTGATACATAAAACGCACCTGGTAATTGTGAAATTAATTCCGATACTTTTATCGGATAACCATAAACCTCAGGATCTCTCCCAAAAGGACTTGTA
>DAIPYE010000058.1:3432-17139 GCA_036782915.1 Bacteroidota bacterium
TCATTCCAACTAGTGAGGTAGGAGCCATTTGTCCGCTTGTCATTCCATAAACAGCATTATTGATAAACACTATCATGATATTTTCACCGCGGTTGACCGCATGGATAGTTTCGGCCATACCAATTGCCGCCAGATCGCCGTCTCCCTGATATGTAAAAACATATTTATCCGGCATTAGTCTTTTTATACCGGTAGCAACTGCAGTAGCTCTTCCGTGAGCTGCTTCCTGCATATCAATGTTCATATAATGATAAGCAAATACGGCACAACCCACAGGCGCAACGCCGATCGTGGTTTCCTGAATTCCAAGTTCTTCAACTGCTTCCATAATTAGTTTATGAACAAGAGAGTGCGCGCATCCCGGACAATAATGCATATCCACTTCAAGCATAGTATGAGGTTTTTCATATACAAGCGTATATTCATCCTGATAATCTGCCAGAGCACAGGTATGTAAATCATTTTCCGGTCTGATTTTTATATCAGAATTTTTTTCCAGTGTTAAATCTTCAGTTGACATTTTTATTTGAAATTAAATTTTCAAGTTTATTAACAATTTCTTCAGGTGTTGGTACCATTCCGCCGAGTCTTCCGTAAAATTCGACAGGAACCTTTCCGTTAACAGCAAGTTTTACATCTTCCACCATCTGACCGGCATTCAGCTCAACTGTTAACATTAGTTTAACTTTGTCTGCAAGTTCATTCAGTCTTTTATAAGGATACGGATAAAGAGTTATCGGTCTGAACATTCCCGCTTTAATTCCTCTTTCCCGGGCAATGATAGCGGCTTTGTGACAGATCCTTGCGCTTAGTCCGAATGCAACGAAAATGTATTCAGCATCTTCAGTCATTATTTCTTCATAACGTATCTCATTCTTTGTGATCTCTTTATATTTTTCAACAAGCTGCAGATTTGATATCTCAAGTTTTTCCGGCTGAATGTGAAGTGAAGTAATATAATTCCTTTCTCTTGTCTTTGGCTTTCCTGTAGTAGCCCATTGTTTATTTGTTTTATGAGGAGTATAATTTCCAAAAGTAACTTTTTCCATCATCTGTCCGATCGCTCCGTCGGAAAGTATCATAACAGGATTTCTGTATTTATCGGCAAGATCAAATCCCAGGAAAACAAAATCTGCCATTTCCTGAACTGATGAAGGCGCTAATACAATAAGTTTATAATCACCATGTCCTCCGCCTTTTGTTGCCTGAAAATAATCACCCTGACCGGGCTGAATGGTTCCAAGCCCCGGACCTGCGCGGTTTACATTTACAATAAGGCAGGGGAGTTCTGCTCCGGCTATGTAGGAAATTCCTTCCTGCATCAGACTTATTCCCGGAGAAGATGAACACTTTCCGCCTGAAGCACAACTCTTATATGTTCCTTTGAATTATATTTGGGAATTTCCCTTGCAAGATATTCAAGAACCTCTGACTGGGGAGTTATCGGATAACCGAAATACGCATCGCACCCTGCCTGTATTGCAGCTTCAGCCAAAGCTTCATTACCTTTCATTAATTTTGTTTCCATTGTAATTAGAATAAATTATTTTTAATTATGTTTCCCGGACAATTGACTTTATAAAATGTTTTATTTGATCTCAGCCATGATCGAACTGATAATGTTCTTTTCATTTTTCAGATCACCGGATGAAATTTCAACCTTTCTCTTTTTCCCGTCTTCTCTGTAAACTGTTATGACTGCATCAGGACACACAAGCGCGCAATTGACGCAGCCGGTGCAGAGATCATTGTTGGAAATTATATATCTGTAACCTTTATTGTTTAACTGTTCAGAAAGAGAAAGTGCATTTTCCTTGCAGGCTTCGGTGCAAAGTTCACATCCTTTACATTTCTGAATGTCTATAACTACCTTACCTTTTAACTTTCTTTCTCTGGTGGTTTTAGTTTTTACTGTATCCATTATATAGAATTAAATGGTTTAATTTTTTACAAATATCCTTAATTTTTTATTTTAAAACTATAATTTGTATCATTTGATTTTATGACATTTGTCATAATAATGGTCAATTGGCAAAGGTGAATGGTCAATTGGTAAAAGTGAATGCTCAATTGTGAATGGTCAATAGTGAATGGTCAATTGGTAAAAGCGAATGCTCAATTGTGAATGGTCAATTGTGAATGGTCAAGATGACTATTATTGTTTACTGTTTAACTGTTAACTGTTTAACTGTTAACTGTTTAACTGTTAACTGTTTAACTGTTTAACTGTTAACTGTTAACTGTTAATTGCTTTAATTGTAAACAATGCCCATCCTTGATGTGCAACTTCCTTCTTATCCGGAAGTTCTGTCAGGTCAAACCAGTCAAAAACTTTAACATCATCAGATTTTATAATGTCAGGAATTTCTTTTAACTCTGCTTTGAAATGAAATGCAAGATGCCATGACGAATCTCTTCCCTGAAAGGATTCGATGTGATCAAGCTTTGGATTTACATTTGATAATTTTAACTGTTCTTGCAAAATTCTTACAGCAGCATCTTCAGGATGTTCAAAATCCTGTAAAAGATCATCCGGCAAAAACCAACCCGGCTGATGGTCATATTTATTCACATCATTATATTTAACCAGTAGAACGCTTCCTTCTGAAATGAGAGTTACATCTGCAATAAGTTTGTATTTTATATCTGCCATGATTTGGTATAAATTATTTTATAAAAAAATATAGAATTTCATCTCAAAAAAAAATATAAATTAATAATTCTTTCTTTTTTATCCACTCATATCATACACAAATTACTTTTAAACTTTTTTGATAAACACATTTAATTTATTTTTCTTCAGTAAAAGATTAATTATATTCTCTACACTTTTTGCATAAAATGCTCTATGTTATTTTAAGCTTTTATCATAAACGAAAGGACCAATATTAAAATTAAAAATATTTTACTGACAACATACGGATCTCATGGAGATCTGAATCCTTATCTGACAATGGGCAGCATTTTAAATAGAGAAGGGTACACAGTAACGATAGCGACAATAAAACTTTACAGGGAAAAAGTAGAAGCAATGGGATGTAAATTCATTGCGTTGCGGCCGGATGTAGATGAGCTCGGTCCTGAAGAAGAATGGACAAAGTCGGTAAATGACAGCCGCCGCGGAGCTGAGTTCATTGCGCGAAAATTAATAATTCCTTACATCAATGAAAATTTCGAAACATTAATGTCAGCTACTGATGATTGTGATCTGATAATTTCACATGTCTTAACTTTTGTTTCACCTATCGTTGCGGAAAAAAGAAATATCCCGTGGCTGACCGTAATGCTGCAGCCTTCAACTTTTATTTCTGCATATGATCCTCCTGCTTTTGCATTTGCCGTTAATCTCCCGAAATTAAAATTTTTAGGTCCGTCTTTTTTTTCATTCCTCTTTAAAATATTTACTGCTGCTTCAAAGCACTGGTTCAAACCCGTTTATGAGTTAAGAAAAAAGGAAGGTCTGCAAAATCCGTATTCCAATCCTCTGATGAAAAATTTTTCTCCTTATGGAACGTTTGCATTATTCCCGGAATCATTTGCTCAACCTCAGAAAGACTGGCCTGTTAATACTTCCCAGATCGGTTTCCCTTTGCATGTAGAAACTGACAGTACTTTGTCAGATAATGTTTCAGATTTTCTTAAGAAGGATGAAGCTCCATTTGTCTTTACACTTGGAACTGCAATTGTAAATATGGAAAGTGATTTTTTTAAAATAGCTTACAAAGCTATTAAACTAACAGGTATCCGCGCAATTTTTTTAATCGGAAACAAAGACGGACATGTTACCAATGAAATGTCGGAGGACAAACAAATATGCATTTCCTCTTATGAATCTTATTCTTTATTGTTTCCGAAGTGCGCAGTGATAGTTCATCAATGCGGAATCGGTACAACATCTCAGGCTCTTTATTCAGGTAAGCCGCAGATATTAATTCCTTTTGCTCATGATCAGCCTGATAATGCGCTGAGAGTAAGTAAACTCGGCTGCGGTGTTATCATATTTATCCGGCAATTAAATACTGATAATCTTGTAAAATCAATTAATGAAATTATCAGCGAAAGAAAGTATAGGGACAGTGCAATAAAGTATAAAAGTGAACTTTCTGAAATTAATTTTGAAGAAAATTTAATCAATTCTGTTAATAAGATATTAAAAGTTTAATTCTCACATCCTTCCAAAACGTTTTAAAAAAAACAAATCACTGATTTCATGGAATTTGTATATTTACGTGAATAAATATTTTTGAACAGTCTTTTTCAAAATATTTTTATATTAATAAGAAGTGCAATTGTCAAAACAATTATTAATCTTAGATATGATTTTGTATTTTAGAAGTAGAGCTTTTAAAACAATTTGAATGTGTGAAAGAAAAGAATATAGATTTAATTTCTTAAATTGTTTATGAAAAAACCGGAAATTTCTTTGAGTAAAAGATCTATTTTTGAAAAGAAATTAATAAAATTTGAAATTAATGATTTATTGAAATCATAAAAAACTATTCGTGCCACATTTTAAAATGTGGCATACCTTAAGATGTGGCACACCCAGGAATAGAAAAAATTGTTTACAAAAACAAATAAAATTCTTCCACAGTTAAATTTGCTAAAATCAGTCATATTGAACTAGAATCCAATATTTATCCAAAATGTGATATAAAAAATTGATAGTAATTCTTTAACGGGAATTGATTTTACCTATTATGTTCTTATTAATTATGTTGCTATTTTTCTAACGTTTTGATCACTTTCAAAATTCTTTGGACGCTATTGTATTATTTTGCACTATCAGGAAACTTACTTTGTATCTTTTCTGAATGAGTTTTTTTATATTGCAAGCGAAAGATTAATTTAGCCCGCATACTTTAAAAAAATTTTATTAATTAAAAAAAAGGAATCTGTTATGTTTTCATTAATCTGGACTGCAATAATCGGAGTAATAGTCGGCGGAATCGCAAAATTATTCATGCCGGGTAAAGATGTCGGGGGATTTTTTGTTACCATGCTAATTGGTATTGCCGGATCATTTCTTGCATCTTTTCTTGGAAGTGCTGTTGGGTGGTATAAAGACGGAGATACTGCAGGGTTTATAACATCTATTCTCGGTGCAATGCTTCTTTTATTTATTTACAGACTCATCAGAGGTAAAGGAGCAGCAAAAGCAATAAAAGACTAATTCATTTTATTAAACTAATTTAAAAACTAAACATAAATAAAGGAGTAATAAGAAATGGCATTACAGGAAAAATATACAGCAGTAATTGATATGATCAATTCAAAAGGCGGAAGAGATTTGTCTGTAGTTGAAGAAGGCGGAGTATTGAAAGTTTCAGCAACAGTTCCATATCCAAAAGATAAAGATGCGGTCTGGAATAAAATAAAAGAGATCGGCGGAGAAAGTCCTTCTGAGATCATTGCTGACATAAAATTAGATAATGCAACTGATCCTGAAATTGCATCGGCAGGAGTAAAAGAAGTATCAGGTAAAACTTACACAGTTAAATCAGGTGATACACTCAGTAAAATTGCAAAAGAATTTTATGGAGATGCCGGCAAATATATGGAAATTGCAAATGCAAATAATATCTCTAACCCGGATAAAATTAATGTAGGTCAGGAACTGATCATTCCTTAAACATTTTTTTAAGTTATCTTTTCATACCCTGTCATAATTTAAATTTTTGGCAGGGTTTTTTATTTTCTGTTTAACCTTTAGGCTATATTCAGTAAATTGAATTAATAAAAAAAAATTCTACAATTCAACTCTCTTAATGAAAAAACAAAACAAACTTTCTCTTAACGGGAGAGCATCCTTCGAAGAATATAAAAAAGAAATTCTTGCAGATTTTAAATTAGCCAATGAAAGCAGACAGGCGAGTTTGCTGGGAAGAAAGGAAGTGCTGACAGGTAAAGCTAAATTCGGAATTTTCGGTGACGGTAAGGAAGTTGCTCAGATCGCAATGGCTAAAGTTTTCAGGAACGGGGATTTTCGCTCCGGATATTACCGAGATCAGACCTTTGCTTTTGCGGCAGGTATTTCAACAATAAAGGAATTTTTTGCTCAGCTTTATGCTGATACTAATGTTGAAAATGAACCAGCATCTGCCGGCAGATCAATGAACGGGCATTTTGCAAACAGGCTTCTTGATGAAAATGGTGAATGGAAAAATCTTATGAAAATGAAAAATACTTCCGCTGATATTTCTCCCACAGCAAGCCAGATGTTAAGACTTGTCGGACTTGCCTATGCATCAAAACTTTACAGGGAAAATTCACAGCTTCATAATATGACTGAGTTTACAGACAAGGGAAATGAAGTTGCATTCGGAACTATTGGCAATGCAAGCTGCGCTGAAGGTATGTTCTTTGAAGCTTTAAATGCTGCTGCAGTTTTGAAAATCCCGATGGCAGTCTCAATATGGGATAACGGATTCGGAATTTCTGTTCCAAGTAAATATCAGATCGCGAAGGAAAGTATTTCCAATGTTCTTGCAGGATTTGAATATGATGAAAAGTGGAGACAGGGATTTAGGATCCATTCTGCAAAAGGCTGGGATTACCCCGGGCTTGTCAGGATGTATGAAGAAGGAATTAAGGATGTACGTGAAAATCATATTCCCGCGATCTTTGATGTGCAGGAAGTTACACAGCCTCTCGGTCATTCCACTTCAGGTTCTCATGAAAGATATAAAACAAAGGAAAGACTTGAATGGGAAAAGGAGTTTTGCTGCATACTTCAAATGCGAAAATGGATGTTGGAAAATTCCATCGCTACTGAAAACGAACTAGATGAAATTGAAATGAATGCAAAAAATTATGTAAAAAAAATGCAGCTTGAAGCATGGGATGATTACATTAAACCAATTAAAAGTGAAAATGAAAATGTAAGGAATATTTTCAGTGAAATTGCAGACAGCAGCAGCAATGCATCTGAAATAAATGCAGTTAGTGAAAAGTTAAAAAAATCACTAGATAACAACAGGAAAGTAATTTCCGAATCAGTGAATGAAGTTTTAAGACTGATAAGAAATGAAAATTCTCCTAAAAAGAAAAAATTAATTGATTGGAAAAAGAATTACAGAGAAGTGAATGAAAAAAGATACAGTTCATATTTGTTAAGCCAGTCAAAGGATTCAGCTATGAATGTAAAAGAAGTAAAGCCGGAATACAAGGATGACTCGAAAGTTCTTGACGGAAGGGAAGTTCTGAATGCATTTTTCGATATTGCATTTGAAAGAGATCCGAGAATATTTGCTATAGGAGAGGATCTTGGAATGCTGGGAGATGTAAATCAGGGAATGGCTAAGCTTCAGGAAAAATATGGCGAGCTTCGGCTTACCGATACGGGAATACGTGAAGCGACAATAGTCGGACAGGGAATCGGTACAGCTTTGAGAGGTTTACGTCCGATAATAGAAATTCAATATCTCGATTATCTGCTTTACGGTTTGCAGATCATAAGTGATGATCTTGCATGTCTTCAATACAGAACAGCCGGCGGACAGAAAGCACCGCTGATCGTGAGAACGCGCGGACACAGACTTGAAGGAATCTGGCATTCAGGGTCACCGATGGGTACAGTAATTAACAGTTTCCGCGGAGTTCATGTTTGTGTTCCCAGAGACATGACAAGAGCAGCAGGATTTTATAATACATTACTGAAAGGTGATGATCCCGGATTAATTATAGAAAGATTAAATGCATACAGATTAAAAGAAAGACTTCCGGAAAATCTGAGTGAAGTTTGCATTCCGCTTGGAATTCCTGAAATTCTTACAGAAGGAGATGATGTGACCATTGTAACTTACGGAGCATGTGTTGATATTGCCAGGGATGCTATCAGCAAACTTAATGAAGTTTATATTTCCTGCGAGTTGATTGATGTTCAGACATTGCTTCCCTTTGACATACATGGGATAATTGTTGAATCACTTAAAAAAACGAACAGAATATTATTCCTTGACGAAGATGTTCCGGGCGGCGCATCAGCTTTTATGATGCAGAATGTAATTGACAGAGACGGGGGATACAGGTATCTGGATTCACCGCCGAAATGTTTGTCTGCCAAACCGCACAGACCTGCTTACGGAACCGACGGTGATTATTTTTCAAAACCAAATGCAGAAAATATTTTTGAAACAGTATATGAAATTATGAATGAAGCTGATCCTCAAAATTATCCAGTGTTTTATTAATCAGTACAATAATTCTCTTTTTATAATTTAAAGTAAGCATGAATTCTTTCAAAAAACTTTATATCGATTTTTTAGATGCGCTAATAAAGGAAGTTTCTTTATATAAAAATGAAGAAAATATCTGGAAACTTTCGGGAAGCATCAGCAATACAGCAGGAAATCTCTGTCTGCATATCTGCGGAAATTTAAATCATTTTTACGGCGCAGTTTTGCTTAAAAACGGTTATGCCCGTGAACGCGATATGGAATTTTCAAAGAAAAATGTATCAACAGCTGAGCTGATTAAATGTGTTGAAGAAACAAAATCAATGATCGAAGAATTTTTTGACAGTGTAACAGCTGAAGACATTAATAAAATTTATCCTGAAGATAAATTCGGTGAGAATGCAACATACGGGTTTATTTTTTCCAGACTGGTCTCTCATTTATCATATCATGTCGGACAGATCAATTATCATAGAAGAATTTTAGATGCATGAAAATAAATACAGACAAAAAATTATGCTAATTTAATCGTTCAACTTCTTCTTCTTTTTTGAAAAAATTCCATTTCCTCTTTTTCAATTCATGAAATTTTCTGAATAAGTAGATTATTATTGAAACAACAATTATAGCCGTGATCAGTGGAAGCAGGAATGAGAAAATCGACATCACAACGGATAAAATATTCTCAGAAGTTGCTACCACTGCATTACCCATTCCTCCTGTCGTTGCAGTCGAAGTCAGTCTTGCTGCGCTCGCTCCGACTTTTACTATTCCGGCAGTACCTCCTCCTACAATTATTCCCAGAGTCCATTGAACGAGAGGACTTACGTCAGTCAGAAATGAAGCAGTTAACACCGTTCCGGCTATCATTGCCAGCGGTCCTGAAATAGTATCGAGAGCATTATCCAGCCATGGAATATAATATGCTGTTATCTCTGCAACAGATGCAGTTGCAAATGAAACAAGAGCTATCCAGCTTCCCATCCATTCAAATCCGGGTGATAAGTGCAGATATCCAAGCTGTGAAGCAATGCTTGTAATTAAAAGAGGAAGAAAAACTCTGAACCCGCTGCTTGCTGCGAGCCCGATCCCGAGCAAAATTCCTGCTGCAATTTCCATATTATTTTGATATTAATTTTTTGAATTATCTTAAAAATATATCTTACGTTCTGCTGAATCTCTTGTCCAGCTCGTCAGTAGTTATTCTTATTACAGTCGGTCTTCCATGCGGACAGACATAGGGCATCTGGGATGCAAATAAATTATCTATTAATCCTACCATTTCAGTATATGTAAGTTTGTCGCCGGATTTGATCGCGCTTCTGCAGGCAAATGATTTTGCAAGATTATCTCTCTTTTCCAGATTAAGTTTCATTTCATACTCTTTATACTGATCGATTAAATCCTGAAATATTTTATTCTCATCTCCGATCTTTACATCAGAAGGCAATCCGGTAATCTCAATAGTATTATCTTTTAAAAGGTTAAGATTAAATCCTAAATTATGAAGTTCATCTTTCAGAGATGAAGTGATCTGAAAATCTATGACAGTAAGTTTCAGTTTTATCGGAATTAACAATTGCTGTGAAAAAGAAGACTGTGAATTTAGCCACAAAAAAGCTTTCTCATATAAAATTCTTTCATGCGCCGCATGCTGATCAATGATCATCAGGCCTGTTTCTGTCTGACACATGATATATTTATACTGATATTGCCAGACATTAAAACTTTCCGAATCGGATTTTTTATTATGTTCGAAAATATTCTTCTGCTCTTCCTTTTTTAATTCCTCATAATCCGGCTCTGTAATATCTTCCTCGATCTTTCTTGATGCTTCAAAAATAGAATTGATGTTGGTTGCATTTCCTTTTTTCGGATAATCAAAATCAGTTCTGGGAAGGGAGGTAATATTTGAGAATTTCTTTGTGTCTGATTCCTTTGATTCTTTATAATAAAAACTTTCGGGAGTATTCTTCAGATCAAGCTGATTATTAAATCCAATTTCAAAAATCAATTCGGCATTTTTCAAAGCTAGCTTTATGCTGTTTCTCAGAAATCCGAAGACTGCTCCGTCATCTTCGAATTTAACTTCCATTTTAGATGGATGAACATTCACATCTACTTTTTTCGGATCAATATCTATAAAAAGAAAGAATGAAGGGTAATCTCCTTTGTCGATCAGGTCACCATATCCTGAATAGACGGCAAAGTTCAATGTTTTATTGGAAAAGAATCTTCCGTTCAGATAGAAGTACTGATCCTGTTTGGATTTCTTTGTAAAATTCGGTCTTGAAATGTATCCGTTTATTTTAATAATTTCATTTCCGTTATTTACTTCAATGAGTGATTCGGAAAATTTATTTGTGAAAATATCCTGAAGTCTATCCTTTAACTCAGCCTTCTTTAGTTCAAAAATTATATCATCATTGTTTACAAAGGTGAACTCAATTTCCGGATTTGAAACAGCGAGTCTGATGAATGTTTCATAAATGTGTCTGAATTCTGTTTGGTTTGATTTAAGAAAATTTCTTCTTCCGGGTGTATTATAAAAAAGATTTTTAACGGCAATGGATGTTCCTTTTTCACAACCGGTTTTTGAAACTTCAGTAATTTCACTTCCTTCTGTTTTGATCAAAGTACCGACATCACTTCCGTCTGTTCTGGTCTTAAGTTCGATCTGTGAAATTGAAGAAATTGAAGCAAGCGCTTCACCGCGAAAGCCAAGTGTTTGTATATTTTCCAGATCCTCGAAACTTGAAATTTTACTGGTGGAATGTCTTTGAAAACTTAACAATGCATCTTCTTCATTCATGCCTGTTCCGTTATCCGTAACCTGAATCAGACTGCTTCCCGCATCTTTTATAATCAGTGTGATTTGAGTCGAGGATGCGTCAATAGAATTTTCCATAAGCTCCTTTACAACAGATTCGGGTCTGCTGACAACCTCACCTGCTGCAATTTTGTTGGATAAAGCCTGAGATAATAAAACTATTTTATTCTCCATACTTCGCGAACATTTTTTTATTTTTCAAACATCGCTTCTACGAAACTCTTGCTGTCAAAAACCTGAAGATCATCGATCTGTTCTCCGACCCCGATGAATCTCACCGGAAGGTTCATTTCTTTATTTATCTTTAAAACAATTCCGCCTTTTGCAGTGCCGTCTAATTTAGTTAATATTATTCCTGTTAATCCGTCAAGCGCTTTTGAAAATTCTTTTGCTTGATTCAATCCGTTCTGACCGGTAGTAGAATCTATAACAATAAATGTTTCATGAGGTGCATCGTCTCTAACTTTTTTCATAACTCTTTTGATCTTCTTCAGCTCTTCCATAAGATGTGATTTATTGTGTAGTCTTCCAGCTGTATCAATGATCACTACGTCAATGTTTTTTGCAAGAGCATTATTTATTGTATCAAAAGCTACAGATGCCGGATCGGATGTGCTTTTGCTCTGCAGTATCTCTACTCCTGCTCTTTTTGCCCAGATCTCAAGCTGGTCATTTGCGGCTGCTCGAAATGTATCGGCTGATCCGATCAGAACGCTCTTTCCTGCTTTCTTAAAATTATGAGCAAGCTTTCCGATCGAAGTGGTTTTACCGACACCGTTTACTCCGACAACCATTATAACATAAGGCTTTTGAGTCAGTTCGAAATCGAATGTATCAAATACTGAAGTAGTATCCGAAAAAACTTTTTTTATCTCATCATTTATAAGTCCATTGAGTTCATCCTGATCAATATACTTATCTTTCAGAGTACGCTCTCTGATATTATTTATAAGTGCTTCGGAAGTTTCAAATCCAATATCGGATGAAATTAATATCTCCTCAAGTTCATTAAGAAAATCATCATCAATAACACCGCGTGCATTTACTAGCCGGTTCACTTTCCCAACCAGATTATCCTTGGTTTTGAAAAGACCGTCCTTTAATTTTTTTAATCCAATTTTATCTAAAAATGACAATACGTTTTTGTTTGATTAAAAATAAATTTTAATTCTGAAAATCTGATTCTAAAAAATTATATAAATTTAAAATTAATTAAAAAGCCAGTCTCTGATCAAAGAGAATGGCTGATTAAAATTCAAAAATTAATTTCAATACATATTAAGAATATTTCTGGCGATAACCATTTTCTGAACTTCGGAAGTACCTTCTCCGATAGTCATAAGCTTTACGTCCCTGTACAGCTTTTCAACAGGGAAATCCTTTAGGAATCCATATCCGCCGTGGATCTGAATTGCTTCGTTGGTGGCTTTTGTGGCAATTTCACTTGCATAGTATTTTGCCATTGCTGCGGATAAATTAATATCCATTTTATTGTCTCTCTGATATGCAGCTTTTGCAATTAACAATCTTGCAGCGCAGATCTCTGTTGCCATGTCGGATAATTTGAACTGAATTCCCTGAAAATTAGATAATGATTTACCGAACTGATGTCTTTCTTTGGAATATTTTATCGAAGCATCAAGTGCTCCCTGCGCAATCCCAAGCGACAAAGCTGCAATCGCAATTCTTCCGCCGTCAAGGATCTGCATGCATTGTTTAAATCCCTGACCTTCTACACCGATGAGATTTTCTTCAGGAACTTCAAGATTTTCAAATATTAATTCCGCAGTATCTGAAGATCTCATTCCGAGTTTATTTTCCTTTTTTCCGACGCTGAATCCCTTCCATCCTTTTTCAATTATGAATGCAGAAATCCCGTTCTTTTTATCTGCTTTATTTGTAACAGCTGTAATAACAGCAGTTTCACCGACACTTCCGTGTGTAATAAAAAGTTTCCTTCCGTTAACAAGATAATAACCGTCTTTTTTCTCGGCTGTAGTTGCCATTCCCGCAGCATCACTTCCGGAAACATTTTCTGTCAGTCCCCAGGCTCCTAATTTTTTACCGCTTGTCAGGTCCGGTAAATATTTCTTTTTCAGAGTTTCATTTGCAAAACTGTAAATATGATTTGTACAAAGACCGTTATGCGCGGCAATAGTAAGTCCCATTGAAGGATCAACCTTTGAAATCTCTTCCACTATGATCGCATATTCCATTACAGAAAAATTTGATCCGCCGTATTTTTCCGGAAAGATAATTCCAAGAAAACCTACGTCACCCATTTTTCTTGCAATTTCCATTGGAAATTCCTGAGATTCGTCATATTTGAATATATAGGGTGCAATTTCATTTTGTGCAAAATCACGCGCAAGTTTCTGAACTTCAAGTTCCTGATCTGATAAATTAAACTCCATTTATTATTTTATTTTTTAAGTTTTGCAAATATACTGAATTATATTTTTTGGTTAAATGTTATTTGATTAATAAAAATTTTAGTTATACATCATTTTCATTTACCCAGTTACCTTGCTGTTTCCTGATAGTAACTATCTGTCCGATATGATATGAATTATGAATGTTAATATTTGAAAGGATCAAATACCATATGTCGTCTCTGTCTTTGAACGGCGAACTATTAAGCTTCTCTTCATCAGCTTTTGTCAATAAAACTTTCCACTCTTCCAGAACTTCATAAAGCTT
>DAIPYE010000059.1:0-14635 GCA_036782915.1 Bacteroidota bacterium
TGTATGCTCTATTGAATCTCGCAGATCTTTGTTTGTTTCTCCGGTAGCTTTTTTAATTTCTTTAATGATCTCTTTCGCATCAATTTTAGTATCCGTTTCAGATGTCAAAGTCTTACCTATAAATCCGCCGCTTTGTATTAATTTTAAATTTGCCATTATACTTTCGCTTCCTTCCATCCTGCTTTTACTGCTTTTTCCTCAAGGCTTCCTTTGCCGAATATTTGCGTCGCTTTTTTTATAGTTGAATTTTTTGCATCTTTAAAATCTGAATTCTCCTTCAGTAATTCTGTCAATGCTCCGTACCAGATCCTCCCGGCTTTTTCCCATGAGTTTCCTCCGATATTAAACGCTGTTACATAAAAAGCAAAATTCGGTATTCCGCTGTTTATGTGAACTCCGCCATAATCTCCCGCTTTTGTATTCGGAAGTTTTTCAAATTTATCCATTGTCGCCGGCTGTGGATCATCTCCGAACAACTTATGATTTTTATATGCGCTTCCCGGTCTTTTCAAAGATCTTACTGCAAATTGATTTCCCTTTAAAATATTCTCACCGATTAACCAGTTTGATTTTTTTACATCAAGATTCATTGCCTTTTGTTTTATCATAATTCCGAAAATATCGGCAAAGGATTCATTCAATGCACCGCTCTGAAATTCATAATCTAAATTTGCCGAAAACTGCACTACTCCGTGAGTAAGCTCATGCCCGATAATGTCTATATCCTCCGTGAAACTTAATGTATATTTCCCGTCTCCGTCTCCGTAACTCATTTGTTTACCGTCCCACATTGCATTGCTGTATTTTTCAGAATAATGTATTGAATTGGTCAATACCATTCCCAGATCGTCAATTGAATTTCGTCCGAAAAGTTTATGATAAAAATCCCATGTCTGCTTAACTCCGGTTTTTACATTTTTATAGTCTCTGTCTTTCGAATTACTTTTCATTAACTTTCCGGGTAAGGATGTCTTGTGACCGCAGTTGTAGATCTTTATCTTTGCAGAAGGTTTTGCTTTTGATTCTGATTTCTTTGCTGTTGTCAGTATGAATCTCTGTTCATTATTCAGGCTTGAAAAGAAATTCCTTTCGTTTCTGAATCTCGTATTTCTGAATGAATTTTTTAAACCTATTTCCTCAGTTTTCTTATCACTGCTTTCAATCATTTTTTCTGTTATATAAGGAGGTAAAATACATTGTAATGGATTTCTGTTATTTTTACACATGATAGTATTAATCAATTTTATAAATACTGTTTTAGAATTTTACAATAGGATCAGCTCCCATGTTAAAATTAATTCCCAGTAACGTCAGCAGGTTTCCGTCTTCCGTCAAAGATGTTCCGTCGAAATTCTTTCCGAACGAACCGGTGATGTATATTTTTTCAGTCAACTTATAATCTAAATTCAGAATATATCTTATCGAAGGTTCTATTTTTGTCTGCATTTTTGTCAGTGTTTCAAATGATGCTGCAAAACTACCGGTTTTAAAAAGTATTCTCGCTCCCGCTATCCAGTCGTTGTTTTTTATTTCTTTTGATTCAAATAATCCGATGTATCTCATTACTCCAATAAAATCAAAATTCGCAACGGAGTATGCAGGTGTCAGCCAGAATCCCAGTCTGGAAAATTCTCCGTTCTTCACACTGTCATTTCTGAAATCACCTGTAACTGCACCGGAAAATTCCAGTTTGAAACCTGATCTTTTTTCAATTGCAAGTCGTGCTTCTTTTTTAGCGAAATTAATTGCAGCGTCACCATTAGCTTCAGATTTGCTTTTAATATAGTCAGTAAGTGTTTTTGTTTTATCAGAATTAATTTGTGATTCCATTCCAATATTCTGCGACTTAGCAGACTGATTTAAATATTTTATGAGCGAATCCTGAATCGAACTTAAAATTTCATTTTTATCTCCATATTCACTTAACACATTCGGATTACTTTTTTGTCTGTCAATGTAAACCTTTATAAAATTTTGTATCTCAGATGGTTTCGTATAAGTATTATCTTCTATTTCATGAATTAAGTCAGTTCTGTAAACATCATTTGTCATGACTTTATAATATTCCTTAACCTGCTTTAAATTATTTACATCTTCATTTGTATTAAATATCAGTGATCTGATCCCGAAGCTCAGCGAACTTCCGTTTTTCGGGCTGTCAAGCGGAGCTGTTGCAATTGAAAATGCAAGATTCTGATAAATGTTTTTAAGAATGTTGCTGTTCTGAAAATACTTATCGAATGTAATTCCCGGATCAGGGTTCAGCCAGTACGGCGCAACTTCAAACGCAAAGTTTCTCGGCAATACATTCAGATCATTGAATGAATTCAGGATTGTTGCGCCAAGCGCTTTCGGAGTTGCAGGTTTTTCAATTGCCGTAGGATTTATTCCAAGTATTATAAATGCCGGTGAAGAAGGTGCTTTCAGATCAGTGATCCTCATAGTATCGGTTTGACTCTGAGCAAATACAGATCTATTTAACATGAAGAAAAACAATACAAAGCAGCAGACAGTAAGAAAGGATTTCGTTTTCATAAGTTTTTGTTAAATAAATTTTATTTTAGTGAAATAATTTATTTTATCTCCGTCGATATCAACATTTGCATCCAGATGATAAACTTTTGATTCCTCACCTCCCGTTAACAAATAATCAATGCAGGTTTCATTTGTGAATATCTGAAAATCGTCAACGACGCTTGTGATTTTCAGAGTTTTTCCCTTCAATTCTGAATTCTTTCCGATGGGCAATCTTACAATATTTGTTCCGTCTTTAATAACATTGTCACCGAGTTTTACAACAGATGATCCGGGTTGACCTTTACCGATAAGAACTGTCAGATAAACAATTTCATCAATAGCTGCTGTTTTATACTCAGTGTTGAAATTAACTTCTTTTCGCATTTAAATTATTTTATAGTTTAAAAAATTATTCACGAATTTCTCGGTAAAATTACAGTTCCGGATATACAGAACAAATAAGTTACTACCCTGATTCTGAATGAATGTTAATATACATAAAGTATAGGTGTTGACACCTAATTCAATAAAACATTACTGAAACAATTACATTATAATAGATTGTGAAATGATTTTCCAGGAGATGATGATGAATGTAAACCTGTGATAAGAATCTGTTCTTCCCGCAGAATTTTATAAGAACTGTGTAAATTTACGGTTTTTTATTTAAAAACAATAATACAAAAATTGCCGATAAGGAAATCTCATGGAATTTATATTAATAGTCTTTGTTTTTTTGGTGTTTTCATAAGAGGAGAGTTTAATGTTTATTGTATGTTTATAGATCTAAAATCTTAGAAAGAGTGTGTTCTCTTTTTAATAAGCAATTGTAATAAAATCGACAATCAGTTTATCTGATCAATATAACTTCGTAAATATAACAAATTGACATAATACGATTGAACAAATACAATAAGCACAATGTAATTACATAGTTGGTCGATATATGACCTGCAATGTTTACTCCGGAAAAACTTCTATAATTTTTGATCCGTCAAAAACATATATCCACCACTTGCCGTCTATCAGGACCGGTATGTAAATGAGCTTTAATTTGAAAGAGCCTGTAACCGTGATCGTATTTATATCCGTTATGTTTTGGTGAGTCAACTCTGCTTTTGGGGCAGCAAAGCCTGTTATCGATGTGATGAAAATTACTACATTTAGTAAAAAAACTGCAATAGTCTTTTTCATGTTTTGTCCTTCCTCTTTTTTTGTTTAATGGGGTAACAAAAAAACCTTATGCAAATTTATATATTTGACTGTTGCAGTTCAAAGAAAGTTTTTTAGGATTATCGCTCTAAATTTTATGTTAAATCTTTACAATTTGCTTAAAATACTTGCATTTTTGTTTAGAATTAAATATTTTCAAACACTTTTCACTTCACTAAAATCGCTCGAAAGAGTTTATATTAATGCTTCACAAGAATAAAATTATTGAAATATTAGCTACTTTTTCAAAGGAAGATGTTAAAAGATTCAGGGAATATCTTAATTCTCCGTTTTTTAATAAGAGTGAAAAGCTAATCCGTCTTTATGAAGCCCTTATAATTTTTCATCCGGATTTTAATTCCAGGAATTTTACTGAAATAAATATTTTCAACAATTTAAATCCGGGAATGAAATTCAATATTTCGACATTCAGAAACCTTCTTTCTGACCTTTCTTTCGCTGCCGAAAATTATCTGAGTATTGTCAATTTTAATGAGAAATATTTTGAAAAAAAAGATTGTCTTAGAAATGAACAATTCAAAAGAAATCTGTCCGGACATCTTGATGCAGGTCTGAAAAAAGCTGAATATGAACTTAACAATATAAAAAATATAGATGCGCCTTACTTTCTGAATAAATATAAACTTTCAACCGACCGGCTGAATTTTAATCTGCTCTTTAAAAATAAAACAGGGAAAGACGTAATCCTTGAGAATAAAAGAAATCTCAATGAACATGGAAAGAATATTACTTGTTTTTTTGCAAATGAAATAAACAGAATAAATGATAATATACTTGTAATGGGAAAGACTTTTGAAATTTATGATGATGATAATTTTGTTTTAAATCTGGTCAGCGTTTTAAATTTGGAAAAAATTCTTGCTTTGCTGGCAGAAGGGAATGAGAATGAATCCATTTCAATTTTGTTTAAACTTTTGCTGGCAAAATCCAAAGCATTTTCAAATCCGGATAATTCCAGATTCTATTATGATTATAAAAAATTGGTACTGAAGGAAGTTGATACGCTGGATAAAGATGAACTGAGATATCATACGATACGACTTCTCAAATATTGCATGATGAAGAACAGCCAGGACAGCGGAGATGAAACTGAAGATTTCAGAACTGAAAGATTTAATGTATATAATTTGATACTTGAAAATAAATATTATAAGTGCTGTGTGTCCGACTTTATTCCGGTTGAATTATACAGAACTGTACTGCTTCTCAGTCTTGAGCTGAAAAAATATACATGGGCTTTCAATTTTATAAAGAAATATAAATCCGAACTTCCTCCAGACAGAAGGGAGAATCTTTTTAATTTCAGCTGCGCGGAATATTATTTTTGCAGGGGAAGATACACCGATGCAATGAAGAGTTTTCACAAAGTAAAATTCGATCACTTCATGCTTAAGATTGACATGAAAAACCTGATGCTGAGAACCTATTATGAGCTGGATCTTTTTGACAATGCTCTTTCACTTATTGACACATACAAACATTTTCTTTCAAATGATAAAACTTTGTCAGCAGACGAAAAAAGAATTAACAAAAACTTCATTAATGTTTTACAGAAGATGATCTTATACAGAGCTTCCGGTAAAAAGGCAGGTAAATTTTTGATTGAACAGGAGTTACAAAAGGACTGCTCACATAAAGACTGGATGCTGGAAAAGCTAAGCCGTATAGACAGGGATTATGAAAAATCCGCATAGAATATTTTTGAACTTTCAACTAATTTTTCTCTTTTTTCAATTCCAGTAAATATTTCGCGATCAGAGCTTCGTAATCATCAGTGAATCCTTCTTTTTGGAGTTTAAGAAAATCTTCTTTCAGTACATTTATCTGATTTGGTCCTTTCAAAACTATTTCCGGAGGTGAAGTTCTTACAATATTATCACCTGGTTTGGATTCTCTCTTTGGCTCGAAATCTTTTTCCCTCTGAGAAAGCTGCGCATCCAGCATTCTTGATAAAATCCTGTTTTGCTTTTCCAGAACTTTATCATCAAATCTGTTTTCTTCGAGTTCTTTTACGATCTCCTGCATTTCCTTCTGAACCTGATCCATATCCCCAAGTACTTTTTCACCGCTTTTTTCCTGTTCTTTTTTCAACTCTTCATTCAGCTCTTCCATGGATTTTTTTATCTGCTCCTGTTCCAGACTTAATCTTTGCATTTCATTTTTCTGCTCAGGAGATAAATTATCCGGAGAATTTCCTTTCCCGTTATTTCCTTTTTCACCGTTCTGTCCCATCTTTCCGGTCTTTCCGTTCAGACCCATTTGCTGAGCTATAATTTCGCCGAGTCTTGACATAAGTTCACCCATACCATCACCGGGACTTTTTCCGTTCTTTCCTTTTTTACCGTCCTTTCCTTTATCTCCGTTATTGCCTTTACCGTCTTTTCCTTTCTGACCCATTTTTCCGATCATATCGCCCAGCATTTTTGCGGCATTGTCAAGAGACTCTTTCGCTTTTCCCTGATTTGATGAAGCGTTTTCTTTTTTCTGTTCGCCGAGATCTTTACCGGCATTATCCATTTTATTAAAAGCGTTTCCAAGTTCTTTTCCCATCTCCGGCGTTACCTGTTCTCCAAGCTGAGTAAATGCATTCATAAGATCTTCTATGTTTTCAGACAGATCGCTTTGAAGTCCTCTTTGCTCATGTTTGTTTTTTTCAAATTCCTCTTTTTCTGACTGATTCAGATCATCGGTTTTATTTCTGAGTTCCTGCTGTTTCTTACTCAGTTCTTCGAGTTTCTTTTTAATGTCATTAAGTTTATCCATCATCTTCTCCTGATTATCCTGCGAATCCATCATTTTTGACAATGCATCCTGCATCTTCTGATTCATCTCATTCAGATCTTTCATTATTTCTTCCTGTGTTTGTTCCGAACTGCTTTTTTCAGACTTTTGAAGTTCATCACCCGATTTCTGCATTTTGTTTTCCGTGTTCTTCTGATCCATCTGTTTCTGAAGTTTCTCAAGATCTTCAGAGCTCATCTGCTCCTTCATTTTATTAATTTCATCTATCAGCTTCTTCAGTTCCTCTTTGAATTCTTTTGTCTGATCCTTTATGTCATTTTGCTTTTTTGAAAGTTCATCCATTTTATTTTTATCACTTTTGTCCGAACTCTCGGTATCTTTTTTTAATTCTTCCTGTTTCTTTGCAATGTCATTAAGCTTCTGAGTCAGCTCACCGAATTTCTGCATATTCTCGATCTTTTTCAAAAGCTCCATTGCCTTTTCCATATATTTCTTAAAAGCTTCTTCGTCAAATTTAAAATTCTTCAGCGCTTCTTTTAATTCATCCGGATTATTTTTTTTCAATGCTTCACGAAGTTTTTCAAGCATCTTCTGAAGTTCAGGCGAATTGATCTTGTTAAACATTTTCTGAAGTTCCATATACTGCTCAAGAGTTTTTTCACTGAGAGTATTATTCTGCTTCATCTGATCCATGCTTTCTTCAAGTTTTTTCTGAGTTGAATTCAGATTCTTCTGCATATTATCAACCTTGCTTTCAAGCTGCTTTTTCTTTTCTTCATTTAACCCAAGTTCTTCATTTTTCTGAGCTTCTTTTTTCAGCTCCTGAATTTCCTTCTGCAGCTCTTCCGCCTGTTCAAATACAGATTTCAGGGCAGTTTTCAGATCCTTTGTTTTTTCTTCATCTTTTTTCAGAATATCTGAAAGTGATCTGAACTGTATAGTTCTGATCTCTGATCTCACCGACTTACCCGTATTATCTGTTACTTCCATATAATATTCGGCTGATTCACCGGAGCGGAGATTCAGTTTATCTATAACCCAGATATACGGAACTTCAAGCGATGTTGCGGTCAGATTTTTTATAGGAATATTTTCAATTATAAAATTCCCCGCACCCGAATTTCCTGTCAAGGATCTTAATTTTCTGTAACCGAGCACAAGTTTTGAAAATCCGTAATCATCTGATATAACTGCTCTCAGCAGTAATTCCTTTTCACCTTTTAATGTATAATTTGATTCAGCCGGTTCGATAACAGAGATTGTAGGAGCTTCATCATTTATAACTTTTAAATTATATAAAGTCTGATTTTTGTTTTCATTTCCTTTTTCATCTTTCAGAACAAATTTATACGAACCGCTTTGCTTAGCAATGAATGATCCTTTTGCATCTTCCCCGTTGATTTCAAAACTCACGGGAATTTCATTCAATAAAATTCCGGAATATGACAAAACTTTATTCGATTTAACATCAAAATAAACCGTGCTTCCTTCCTGACAGACTATGTTACCGTCATTTTCATCAAGCGTTCTTGATGGAAGCCCCGTAAAATCCGGCGGATAAACGGATACTGTAAAGCTTTTAATTATCGGGTGTTCCGTGACAGTAATTTTATATTCATCTGATCTTATGTGTTTGTATTCCGCATAATAGATCAGATTTGAATTTATATTTTCAATTGTAGTTTTGAAACTACCGTCAGATTCACGTTTAAGTTCGATCGGGTCGGAAAGTAATTCGTAATTATCAGATGTAATTTGTTTTGTGAAAATTTCAATTTCATCTGTTTTAAAATCCGGCTTTGTAGAATTGATATTTACAGTCACATTTACTTTTTCACCTTTGGCAATTACAATGTCTCCAGGAGTGATGACAAACGAAATTCCAAGTCCGTTATCGATGTAAATGAAATTATAGTTCGCAATTCTTTTCACGGATCCGAACAAAGCATCAGGAAAAACAGCAAATGAAATTACATACAAAAGAACAGATGCAAACAAAACATAGAGCGGCTTTTTTAATTTACCGAATGAAACAACCGACGAAAGATTCACAGAATCTGTTATCTTCCCGGTACTTTCAATATCAGCGCTGATAAGTTCATTTGATATTAAGGTTTTATCGGAAGAGTTATTATGTGTTCTGTAAAGAGAAAGCGAATTGGAAAGTCTGTCCTTTACTTCATCAAAATTATTTCCAACCTTTTTTGAATATGAAATTAAGTCCTGTGGTTTTATAATACCGGTTTTTTTCAGAAAATAATTACTGATAAAATAGAATACGGTTGTAACAGCCGTTGACAAAAATCCCCAGTAAAAAATTTTCCTGACGGGAGATTCAAAATGAAATACAGCTTCAAGCACGATCAAAGCAAAGCCAAGCAACAAAAAAATTATAAAAGTATAGATAAGACCTTTTGAGAGGTTAAAAAGAAGCTCTTTTTTATTAACATCTGTAAGTTTCTTTTCAATGGTTTTATAAATTGCTGCGGATGAATTGCTGATATTCATAAATAAATTTTATTGGATATAACTTATGGAATTAGATTTTGTTTCAATATCAACATAAAGAAGATCGGAAAAGTTATCAAGGGAGAATTAATTTTTGCTTTAAGTTTAAAACTGATTTTGGAGTTTGATCATCAAATCAATATCGACCAAATTAATTTTGAATTTGAACAAAAAGTAAGAAAATAAGCAGTATTCTAAATAAAAAATTGTGATTGGTAAATTCAATCCTCTTTATATTTATTAAATCAATTTTAGCTTAACATTTTTGGACTAATGCCGGATAATTTTCAATAATATCTATTTTTAGTAAGTTAACACATGAAGAATTTTGAAAGTTTTTTACATAAATTTTAATTCTATGTTGTGCCACACCTTAAAGTGTGCCACGTCTAGGTGTGCCACGTCTAGGTGTGCCACGTCTAGGTGTGCCACACTTTAGTTGTGCCACGTCTATGTGTGCCACACTTTAGTTGTGCCACGTCTAGGTGTGCCACATCTTAAAAATGTGGCACGAGTAGTATTTTGTATTTTTAAAAAACCATAAATTTCAAAGTTTTTTAACTTCTCTTCAAAAATAACCCTTTCACACAAATTATATTCCAGTATTTCCATATACAAATTTATTTTTTGAAACTACATTATTTTCTCTCACTATTTCAAAATGTTTTAAAAACGTTACCTTTTAAACGCAAATTCCTGTCTAAGATTAAAAATTGTTTTGACAATAACATTTTTTTTTCAATGAAAATGAATTAGAAAAAGAAGTTTTAAAATGTTTTTCTAAATAATTCAACAAAATTCGCAAAATCAGTAATTTAGTTTTCAAAATGTTTTAGAAAAATGCGGTATTAGAGAACTACCGTAAAATAACATTTATATAAAATTATACTAATTTCGACTGAGTTAATTATAAGAATGCAATATTATCAGCTCTTTTTAAATCATCCTTTAAACTCCCTTTAAAGAAATATTGATACTGTCTATAATACTTTAAGACAATTCAAACAAAAAATCAGTGAAAGTATATTTAAATTCGTGATTATTGGTTAAATTTTGGCAAGCTGTTTCTTTATTTTTGACAAAAAATGATTTTGTTGCTTCTAAAAAAATTATTACGATTGAAATTTTAATATATATTTATTAGTTTAAGAAAACGTGCAAATCGTGCAATTAAAACTATTATGAATTATACATTATCTTCAAAAAAAGCAGCTATATATTTTAATGTAAATGAGTCTACGGTCAAAAGATGGGCTGACAGCGGAATTCTCAAGTGTTTTAAAACTTCCGGCGGGCACAGAAAGTTTAAACTGGAAGATCTCAAAAAATATGCCGAAGAAAACAATTTTCAGACTAATGATCTGCTTTTTATAAATAAAGAAACCGGAAATAAAACAGCAATCAAAAAGAAAAACTACAGTTTACTTATTAAAAAATTTGAAAAGTATATTTTAAAGGGAGATTCAAAGAACACTTTTACTTTTCTTTATACATTATACATAAACGGATATTCACTTGCGGAAATTTTTGACGATATAGTTAAAGTAACGATGCAGAATATCGGCAAAAAATGGGAAGACAAAACCCTGAACATTGAAAGTGAACACATTGCTACAAATACTATTATATCATCATTGCATCAGTTTGAAAGGGTAATCGAAATAAAAACTCCCAATAAAAAAACTGCTGTTTGCACCGGACTTGAAAGTGAATTTCATGAAATAGGGCTTCTCTGTGTTAAGATCGCGCTTGAAGGTGACGGATGGAATGTTATATATCCGGGAACAAATCTTCCTTATAATTCAATAATTGAATTAATTGAAGATCATAAACCGAATATTGTTTGTTTATCATCTACTTATATTCCGGATTACGAAAAAAACTCGAAAATGCTGAATGAAATTGAAGCAGTATGTGAAAATTCCGGCGTCAGTCTTATATTAGGCGGTAAAAATAAAATTACAGAAAAAATGAAATCACCTATATGCGGAAGTATTTCAGAATTAAAAAGGCATTTAAAAAATTTAGAAAATGAAAACAAAAAATAAAGAAATAATTGTCATAGGCAGCGGTCTGGGAGGATTATCAGCGGCTTTGAGGCTTGCTTCAAAAGGTCATAAAGTTAAAATTCTCGAAAAAAACTCTACCGCCGGCGGAAGATTAAATCAGTTCAGGGAAAAAGGATTCACATTTGATCTCGGACCTTCATTTATGAGTATGACATTTGAATTTGATAAACTCTTTATTGACTGCGGTATTCAGAATCCATTGAAACTGCATAGTCTTGATCCATTATACGAAGTTTATTTCCGTGACAGGGCTAAACCTTTTAAAATATGGAAAGATCCGGCTAAACTGGCTCAGGAATTTAAGGAAATCGAGCCTGACTTTGAAAAAAAATGCGGGATCTATCTGAAAAAAGCCGCAGAGTTTTATCATGATACAGAAGATAAGGTCATAAGAAGAAATTTTAGCAGTCTGTTTGATTACTTTATAAAAATTTCCGGAGTTCCTCTGAAACATCTGCCGTATCTCAAAAAACAATTATGGACCTTACTGGAAGAAACTTTCGATTCTCATGAAGTGAAGGTTATATTTTCGCTAGTTGCGTTTTTTCTTGGATCGACACCTTTTAAAACGCCTTCAATTTATTCGCTGCTGAATTATACCGAGATGAAGCATAACGGTTACTGGGCTGTCGAAGGCGGAATGTATAAAATTGTCGAAACGATCCTTAGCGAACTTAATAAACTCGGAGTAGAAATTATTTATGATACAGAAGTTACCGGTATTTCAAATTTCAACGGAACGGTAAAAACTATTAAAGACAATAAAGGAAAAGAATGGTCAGCTGATGCATTCGTTGTAAATGCTGATGCAGCTTCTTTCAGGGGAAAGGTTATGAACAGAAATAAATATTCTGAAGCAAGACTTGATAAAATGGAATGGTCGCTTGCACCGTTCACTGTTTATCTTGGGTTAAACAAAAAAGTAAATAACCTTTATCATCATAATTATTTTCTGGGAAATGATTTCATAAAATATGCTGACAGTATTTTTACTTCTTCTGTTATTCCGTCAAAGCCGTATTATTATGTGAATATGCCTTCGTATTCTGATCCCTCATGCGCACCTGACGGCTGTGAAAATCTTTTCATACTTTGTCCGGTGCCTGATCTGAGATTTAAAGGGAACTGGAATGACAGGAATGAAATAGCTGATGATATTATAAGTGATCTTTCGCAAAGAATTAATTTTGACATAAAGGAAAGTACAGTTGTAAAAAAGATCTTAACCCCACTTGAATGGGAATCAATGTTTAATTTATACAGAGGTTCCGGGCTTGGACTTTCTCACGGAATGAAGCAGATAGGCGGTTTTCGACCGTCGAATATAGATGAAGTATTTCCTAATTTATTTTATGTCGGAGCTTCAACCATTCCGGGAACAGGATTGCCAATGGTTTTAATAAGTTCTAAATTAGTAACAGAAAGGATAAACAATGAATTTTGAATTTTATAACGCCGTATCTTACAAGGTTAGTGATCTTATCACTAAAAATTACAGCACATCTTTCAGTCTCGCCATAAAAGTTTTTAATCCCGAATTACGCGACGGGATCTCTTCTATCTATGGCTATGTCAGACTTGCAGATGAGATTGTTGATTCATTCCATGACTTTGACAAGCAGTTATTGCTGAATGAACTCCGGGAAGAAACTTACAATGCGATCCGTAATAAGATCTCGCTGAATCCAGTTCTTCAGTCATTTCAGTCAACAGTGAATAAATATGATATTTCTATTGAATACATAAATAATTTTATTGACAGCATGGAAATGGATCTTTCAAATTCATACTATGAAAGAGAAAATTATGATAAATATATTTACGGCTCGGCTGAAGTGGTGGGACTTATGTGTCTGAAAGTTTTTTGTTATCAAAACAATGAACTTTTTGAAAAATTAATTGATTCTGCGAAAGCTCTCGGTTCGGCTTTTCAAAAAGTTAATTTTCTACGTGATATGAAAAGTGATCTGAATGAAAGAGGCAGGATCTATTTACCCGGCGCGGCAAATACTGATCAGATAAATAATGAAGGAAAATCACTGCTGGAAAAAGAGATCGAAGAAGAATTTCACTCAGCTCTTCTGGGAATCAGACAGCTTCCGAAAAGTTCAAGATTTGGAGTTTATTCTGCCTATGTTTATTACTATATGTTGTTCAAAAAGATAAAAAATATGAAAGTGAATGATCTGTTTAAAAAGAGAGTTCGTATTTCCAATGTTACAAAACTTGCGCTTCTGATCCGGTCATTGATTAAGGTAAAGATTATAAATGCATTGGAATGACAACCTATCTTTTAATAAACATATTTATAATTTTAATACCTTTAATATTAAGTTTCGAAAAGAATGTTAAGTTTTACAAAAAATTTTCAAATGTATTTGCGACCATTTTAATTGTCGGTATAATTTTTATAATCTGGGATATTGTTGCTGTGAAACGCGGAGACTGGTCATTTAATACTGATTTTACTTTCAATAAAACTTTGTTCGGGCTTCCGTTTGAGGAAATTCTGTTTTTCATTACCGTTCCATACAGCATTATTTTTGTATATGAAAGTCTCAGTTTTTATTTTAAAGATAAAAAATACAATGTATCAAAATTCATTTATTTGATCTTCGCCTTTATATTCATTGCTTTAGCCCTTATTAACTTTGACAGAAACTATACTTTTACCTTATTACTTTATTGCGGATTAATATTTCTGACATCATTTTTCGGAATTCATAAAGTTATGTTCACAAGGGTTATTCTGATCACACTGCTAATTTCATTTATACCTTTTCTTATCGTGAATTATATTCTGACATCTTTGCCTGTTGTAGAATACAATCCTGAAGCAATAACCGGCATAAGAGTTTCTACAATACCGATCGAAGATTTTTTTTATTCCTTTTCAATGATAACAAGCTGGCTGATAGTTTATAATTTTTTGAAAACAAGAAGAGTTGAAAAAACTTCTGCAATTTGATCAAAGCAAAACATAATATACCCGTTCAGTTTTTATACAGAAAATATCTGGATCGCCAGCTTAGATCGAATTATAATAAATTCAATCTCTTAAATAATACAAATGAAATTCCCGATATTGAAAATTGCAAAAAATTAATTGTAACCCCAAATCATTTTTCATGGTGGGATGGTTTTTTTATTGATTATGTGTTCAGAAAATTCTCCGACAGAAAGCCTTACGTTATGATGTTTGAAGAACAGTTAAAAAAATACAGGTTTCTAAAATATATCGGAGCATTTTCCATTAAAAAGGGATCTGTAAGCTCGGTCTCAGAAAGTCTGAAATATGCGAAAAGTGTTTTAGACTCTCCATCAAATTATCTGATTTTTTATCCGCAGGGAGAGATACAGAATTATGAAAAAAAATATGTAACTTTGAAAAGGGGATTGACATCTGTTGCAGATAAAGATACAAAAATACTGATAGTAACTTTTAAAATAGTTTATGGAAATGAAAAAAAGCCTGATGTATTCTGCAGATTCTGTGATAAACTTATTACTTTAAGTTCAAAAGATGATTTTAATAATTATGAAAATTTGTTTCTGGAAAATATTGA
>DAIPYE010000059.1:14735-16249 GCA_036782915.1 Bacteroidota bacterium
GAAATTGCCGGAGTGCACACCGGGAAAATATTCGGAGAATACAGTTACGGTGAGGTACTCGGATATAAACTTTACGGTGTTCCTTTAATAATTGGATTCAACTGGTTATTCGTAATTCTCGGAGCATTTTCAATTTGCAATTATTTCAGTAAAAATAATTTTATCGTTGTTTTTTTTACGGCTGTTTTAGCGACAGTTTTTGATTATTTACTTGAGCCGGTTGCAATGGATCTGGGATACTGGAACTGGGCGAATATAATCATACCTTTTCAGAATTATTTAGCATGGTTTATTATCTCATTTCTTTTGTCTTTAAGTTTGATTTATTTCAGATTGAAAATTTCATCTGAGATCTATATACATTTTTTTACGGCTCAGTTAATTTTTTTTCTTTTTTTAAATTTCCGGTAATATGGCGCTCATCATTTCATTTATAATAATTATCAGCTGGATAATGCATCTGTATTATTGTCTGTCAGATGTATATGTGTCTTTTACGAATCCATTCATGTATTTTCACATTATTCTGCAGGCTTATATTTTTACAGGGTTGTTTATCACAGCACACGATGCAATGCACGGTAACATTTCACGGAATAAAACTATTAATAAAATTACCGGATCTGTCTGCACATTTTTATTTGCCGGGCTTTCATATAAAAAACTTCTCATAAATCACAGACATCATCATTCCTTTCCGGGAACTGAAAAGGATCCTGATTTCTATACCGGCTCACATAATTTTTTCATCTGGTGGTTCGTGTTTTTAAAAAGATACGTTACTATCATTCAGTTAATTATCATGGCAATAGTAATTAATCTGTTAAAAATATATTTCTCTGAAATTTCAATCTGGATTTTTTTTGTCATCCCGGCTTTTCTCAGCACACTGCAATTATTCTATTTCGGAACCTACCTTCCGCACCGGCAGCCGCATACTCATGATATGCTTCCGCACAATTCCCGAACTCAAAAGCGAAATCACCTTTGGGCTATGATCTCATGTTACTTTTTCGGTTATCATACAGAGCATCACTCTCATCCGGAGACTCCGTGGTGGCAGATGCATAAATTAAAATAAAATTTTCCGGAATATTTTACTATGTTCCGGAGTTTTTTGCAGGAAATGTATCTTCACCTAATAATCAAACTTTCAAAATATAATTTTTGTCAGCTGTTCCCGCTGAATACCTTCACGACTTGTAAGGGGATTTGATTATTGAGGGAGACTCAACGAAAAAAACAAAGTAAACATCCGTTTTCATTAAATCGAAGTTGTAACATTTACAGTTTATGATATCTATGGAATGAATAAAAAAAGGCGGGTAATTATTTTATTTCATTAAGATTCATAAATAGATAATTTTGAAGAAACAATTTACCATTATGGATAACAGATTTTTGAATAAGTTATCTTCTCTCTTTCTGAATCTTAGTATTCTCACATTTATCATCGCATTTAATTTCTCCGATCACAGCAGTGGCGGGTGGCAGCAACAATTTTTGCCTGACAT
>DAIPYE010000060.1:0-888 GCA_036782915.1 Bacteroidota bacterium
AGATCCTGAAACAAAGCGGCCTGCAATTGACTGGAAGTCTTCTCAGAGAAAAAAAATAAATGAACTTGCATTCAGAAACAGATTCGGGGAAAGTTTTTTATGATAAAAAAATCATTCACGCATATTAAGAAAACATAATAATAAGCAGAAACCATAAACTTGAAAATATTATTAAATACCGGCTTAATAATATATCTGGTCAATTTTCTCATCGGAAGTCTTCTTAAATTAAGAGTAATTTCAATTTCAAAAATCATACATCAGGTTTTATTTATTTCTGTTATAGTAAATTTATTTTTAATTTTAATTTTTGTAAAAATACCTTTATCAGAAAAAATAATTTGTGCATTATCTCTCGGCGCTATACTGATGCTTCCTTTTGGAAAGAAAGGCGGAGTATATCATATTGTAATCAGCAGCGCAGGTTTGGCTCTTTACATTATTGTGTTTTTAAAGAATTGAAATTTCGATAATTCAAATTTATAATTATTGCTAATGTGGAAAACAGAAGAAGGCAGCACGGGCAGACTGATACAGCTTTGCATAGGGTATTTTGTGTTTTATATTATAACAGGCGTAAGCGTAAAATATTTTCTTGGAAGCCCAGCTCAGGGATTCCCGGGAATGGAAGATCTGGAATATCTCGTTTACAGCACGATCGGCGGTAATTTACTTGCGCTGGGAGTTGTACTGATTTTAAAATGGTATAAGATCCAGTCAAATAAACTTGTTGATTTTCTCGGAATGAAAGTACCGGAAGAATTATTTTACATTATCCCGTCAGGTATATGCACGGCAGTAGTAATACCGACAACAACATTAATGTATTCGCTTCCAATCTCAGTGATGGTTGCGATGGTGATAATGAGAGGAAGCGTGATAATAGTC
>DAIPYE010000060.1:925-6177 GCA_036782915.1 Bacteroidota bacterium
GTTGACGCAATTCAGATAAAAAAAGGAATATTGAAGAAGCATGTTTACAGGGAAGAAAACATTGCAGTGATTTTTGCTTTGCTGGCTGTTGGAATAAATATTTTCTGGAATAAAAGCGGAGGTTTTGATTTTATTTATAATGTTGCAGCAGTTGTGATTTTAACAAGTTACATAATCGCATACTTTATAAGAATTTATATTATGAATTACTTCAAGAACACCCGTGGTAAGAATGTGAAACAGGATAATAAAGGATTTTTTGCCATTGAACAAATTTCCGCAACCATTGTAATGCTGACGGCAGGAATTATCATCTATTTTTCTCCGCAAATTTTTGGATCTCAAAACGAACAGGTTAAAATATTTGTGAATGCGTTTCAGAATCCGAATCCAATGTGGAACTGGGCAGTATTCGCAGGGACAGCTTTCGGAATTGTAGCATTTTTTTCGGTCTTTATTTTTATGTTCAAAGGAAGAACCGCGACATTTGCAGGACTGGTAAACAGATTAACTTCGCTGATAGCCGGCACTGCAGCAACACTTGTGTTCTATTATTTATTCGGGGGAAAATTTCCTGCACCGGAAGACTGGATCTCTTTAGTATTTATTTTAATTGCAGTCGGGTTTATTACAAAAGCGGAAAAGAAACGGACTTCTGAATTAAAACTTATTCAGTAAACATATCTAAATATAAAAACAGAAATGGGAAATGAACAACAACTATTTTAAAAATTAATATAAATTTATTCTTATAATGATTTTTGTATCATGATTTATACTTTATTGAGTTTACCCACTATACTTCTTACTGTTTTTGTAATTCTTTTCGGCTCGGGAATTTCTTTACTTTTGCTTTTCTACTTCCGAAAGAAATTTAAAAATGAATGGTTTATCGACAATCATGAAGTATCAAGTGTATTTTTTAATGCATTTGGATTGCTGCATGCAGTACTGGTGGCTTTTGTAGTTTATGCAACATGGAATTCATACTCTCAGGCAGATCTTGACGTCGAAGTTGAAGCTAATGAGATTTATAATCTTTTCATCTCGGTAAATGGCTTACCGGAAGAATACAGACCGGAAGCTAAAAAACTTATGTCAGAATATTTAACAACCGTCATAAATGAAGACTGGGATTACATGCAAAAAGAAATGAATAATCCTGATTCAAAAGAAGAACTTGTGAAATTATGGAATTACTATCTGACAATGAGAAATATTAAAACAGTTGAGGAAGAATTTGTATATCAGGAATCTCTAAAAAGATTGAATGAAATTACAAACAGCAGAAGATTAAGGGTTCAGAGCAGCCAGAATGATATCCCGCCGATACTTTGGGTTGTAATCATTATTGGATCAGTGTCTTCCGTAGTATTTTCACTTTTCTTCAAAGCAAAAAATATGGTCTTACAAGGTTTTATGACTGCGACATTTGGAGCTTTAAACTGTCTTATTATTCTTCTGATATTATTACTGGATCATCCTTTTACCGGTGATTCAGGAATTTCGATCGAACCGTTTGTATTTGTTCTTGATTTTATGAAGGAAAATATGAGTTTAAATCCCTGATTTTTTAAATAATTTTAAAAGAATTGCTGATATTATTTCATTAAAGAAGGGATCATTTGTTCGAGTCCCGAAAAGATCAGCTGAACTGCGATAGCTGCTACAAGCAATCCTGTAACTTTTGTCAAAACATCTATTCCTGTCTGACTCAATACTTTTTGCATTCGTGTTGCAGCTCTCAGAGAAATTGCAACAGAAACCGCAACCAGTAATACAATACCGGTAAGAATTATATCTCCGGCAAATCCATCACTTTTACTTCCATATAAAATTACGCTGCTGATAGCGCCGGGTCCGGCAAGCAGGGGAATTGCAAGTGGAACAACGGCAATATTTTCCGGATTTTCTGAGGGATCGTCCGGTATATTTTTATCTCCTAAATTTGATTTTCCCAATACCATATCAAGCGCAACAAGAAAAATAATTACTCCTCCGGCAAGTGTAAATGCCGGAATGCCAATACCGAATAACTCAAGTAAGTATCTTCCCAGATATAATGAAATAATCAGGATAGTAAAAACTGCTATTGATGTTTTTTTTGCTATTGCAAATTTCTGTTCTCTAGTAAGACTGCTTGTTCTTGAAAGAAAAAGAGGAATTCCTTCTACCGGATTAACAAGAACTATAATTGCAATGAATACTTTTATGTAATATGTAACTTCTGACATATTTTAGGTTAAATTTTTTGTCAAATTATACATTATGTAAATTATATACAATCTGAATTCAATTATTGAATAGAATCTGAAAAAAATTAGATTTAAATTCAAAATATCAATTATGAGCAAAAATAACTCCGAATATTTCCTTAACCGTGAACTCAGCTGGATAGAATTTAATAAAAAAGTTCTAGAAGAAGCCAAGGACAAAACTCAGCCGGTTTTAGAAAGATTAAAATTTTTATCGATTTTCAGCACAAATCTGGATGAATTCTTCATGATCCGCGTTGCGGGTTTGAAGAGACAGGTGAAAAGCGATGTAAATGAGCTTACCACTGACAAAATGACCGCGCAGGAACAGCGTGAAAATATATATGAAATTTTAACGCCTCTTGTTGAGGAGCAATACAAGGTTTTTAAAGAAGAGATCATTCCTGAACTTTCGTTAAATGATATTAATTTTATCTGTTATGATGAATTAAATGAAGATGAAAATTTAACCGTTGGAAATTATTTTGAGAATGAAATATTTCCGGTTCTTACTCCGCTTGCTATTGACAATGTTCATCCATTTCCGAATCTGATCAACAGAAGCATTGCACTTGCAATTATTCTTGACGATCCTGATACCGAAGAAGTAGAAGAGAAAGTCTGTGTAATACAGATCCCAAGTAATATTTCAAGATTTTATTCAATTGAGTCTGAAAACGGAATAAAATACATTTTACTGGAAGATATTATCAAAGCAAATGCCGAGAAATTATTTTCAGGCATGAGAATGATAGATTGTTTTGCGTTTAGGATCACACGGAATGCTGATCTAGAACTTGAAGAAGAAGAAGCTGCGGATCTACTAACACTGATCGAGGAAGAAGTTAAGAAAAGACGTCTTGGAATTTTAGTCCGTCTGGAAATTGATAAAAAAATGCCTGATAACCTGCTTAAATTTCTTGTCAATATACTTGAAGTTGAGCCAAATGAAATTTACAGGATCGACGGTCCGCTGAATCTCGGCGATATGATGTCGATGTATAAAATTGACAAGCGTGAACTTAAGTATCAGGGATTTACTCCCAGAATTTCTTCTTATTTCAGAGATCAGGAAAATTTTTTCAAGGAAATTTCAGAACGTGATATTTTTCTTCATCACCCTTTTTATTCTTTTTCATCCGTAAGCGAATTTATTGCTCAGTCCGCAGAAGATCCGAATGTTTATGCGATCAAACTTACTTTGTACAGAACCAGCGGTGATTCGCCTATCATTAAATCTCTCATCGAAGCTGCAGAAAACGGCAAGCAGGTTACAGCCGTAGTGGAATTAAAGGCGCGGTTCGATGAGGAAAATAATATTATCTGGGCAAGAGCTTTGGAAAATGCCGGAGTTCATGTTGTTTATGGAATTGCAGGATTGAAGACTCATTGTAAGGTTGCCCTTGTTGTCAGAAAAGAAGATAAAGGAATGAAAAGATATGTTCATCTGAGTACAGGAAATTACAATGCTACTACTTCTAAAATATACACTGATTTTGGTCTCTTTACCGCAAATCAGGATTTTTGCAAAGACGCTTCAAATCTTTTCAATTATCTGACCGGATATTCAAAACACAGCAGCTATAAAAAATTACTGGTAGCTCCTCTTAATCTCAGACGTAAAATGCTGAAGATGATAGATGAAGAAATTAAATCTCACAAGGAAAACGGCAATGGCTATATATTGTTCAAAGTAAATTCTATGGTGGATGAAGAAGTTATCATGAGACTTTATCAGGCTTCCAAAACCGGCGTTAAAGTTGATATTATTGCAAGAGGTATCTGCAGATTACGCCCAAAAGTAAGCGGACTCAGTGAAAATATTAATGTTTACAGCCTTGTCGGAAGATTTCTTGAACATAGCAGAGCTTATTTTTTTCAAAATAACGGCAATCCGAAACTTTATCTGGGAAGCGCTGATGTAATGCAGAGAAACTTTGACCGAAGAGTCGAAGTGCTTTTTCCAATAGAAGATACAGTGATCAAAAATGACATTACTGAAATTCTTAAACTCTATCTTACTGACACGGAAAAAACCTGGGTGATGATGAGTAACGGATCTTACATTAAAAAATCAGAACTTCTCAAAGACAGTTCTGCTCCGTATGAACAGGTGAACATTCAGGAATATTTTGTGAAAAAAGTTATAAAGAAATATGAAAAAGAACTGAAAATGGAGATGAGAAAAAAAGCAACTTCGAAAAAAATTGTAAATACTAACGGAGTTCATAAAACTTCTGATATATAAAAGTGTCTTTAATTTAATTTTACTTCACACCTGTTTTTAAATGCCAAAACGAACTGATCTAAAAACAATTCTTATAATCGGAAGCGGACCTATAGTTATCGGTCAGGCTTGTGAATTTGATTACTCCGGAACACAGGCTGTAAAAGCTTTGAAAGAAGAAGGTTACAGAGTTGTTCTGATAAATTCCAATCCGGCGACTATCATGACCGATCCTGAAATTGCAGATGCAACCTACATAGAACCTATCACAAGCAAATTCATTGAGAAAATAATTATTAAAGAAAGACCTGAAGCAATCTTGCCGACAATGGGCGGTCAGACTGCTCTGAATGCTGCCATGGATCTTCATGAAAAAGGTATTTTGAAAAAGTATAATGTCGAACTTATCGGCGCAAAAGTAGAAGCAATAAGAAAAGCGGAATCACGCGAAGAGTTTCATGATGCCATGAAAAAGATCGGGCTGGAAGTTGCAAACGGCAGATTTATAAAAAATTTCAGCGAGGCAAAAAACTTTGCAGAAGAAGCCGGATTTCCCATCATAATCAGACCGTCATTTACGCTCGGTGGCACCGGCGGCGGGATTGCTTACAATGTGGAAGAATTTGAAACTATGGTTTTAAGAGGTCTTGACGCTTCCCCGACAAATGAAGTGCTTATCGAAGAATCCCTGATCGGATGGAAAGAATTCGAACTTGAAGTTATGCGTGATGTCAATGATAATTTTGTCGTGATCTGTTCGATTGAAAATT
>DAIPYE010000060.1:6187-14903 GCA_036782915.1 Bacteroidota bacterium
TGAAAATTTTGATCCGATGGGAGTTCATACCGGAGATTCAATAACTGTCGCACCTTCACAGACATTGAACGACAAGCAGTATCAGGAATTAAGAGATGCCGCAAAAAAAGTTATTTCAGAGATCGGTGTTGAAACAGGCGGTTCGAATATCCAGTTCGCTGTTAATCCTGACAATGGAAGGGTAATTGTAATTGAAATGAATCCGCGGGTTTCAAGAAGTTCTGCGCTTGCTTCAAAGGCAACGGGATTTCCAATTGCAAAGATCGCCGCAAAACTTGCAGTCGGATATACGCTTGATGAAATTCCAAATGACATTACAAAAACTACTCCTTCCTGTTTTGAGCCTGTAATAGATTATATCGTTGTGAAAATTCCAAGATGGGATTTTGATAAATTCAGATCAACAAATCCTGAAAGTGATGTGCTGGGAGTTCAGATGAAATCTGTGGGTGAAGTTATGTCTTTCGGTCGAAATTTCAAGGAAGCTTTGCAGAAAGCTCTCAGGTCGCTTGAGATCGGAAGAGCCGGACTTGGATCAGACGGAAAAGATATTTACAGTTTTGAATATATTTCAAAACTAAAAGACGAAGATAAAAAAATTCTAAGATCTAAGATCCTTAACAAACTTAAAACTCCCAGAAGCGATAATATTTTTTATATCAGATATGCCATGCTTCTTGATGCGGGCATTGATGAAATTCACTTTTCTACGAAGATCGATAAATGGTTTTTGAATCAGATCAGAGAGATCATTGAAACAGAAAAAGAATTACATGAATTTGTTTTCTAAATAGTCAGCATTAAATTTTTAAACCGTTTCAGCATTTCTCATATTTCCAGTTTTTTTTCTTGCCTTCACTAAGCCATTCAATTGCAGTTTCCATTCTTTTATTTTTTGTGTCTTCCGTCTTTGCTTCGGTTACCCACATTACATATTCCTTTTTATGTGAATAGCTGAAATCATCAAAAACTTTCTGAGCTGTTTTATTTTTACTTAAAATCTTCGTAAAAAAATCAGGAATGATCAGCTCTTTCTTTTCAGATGATTTTGCTTTTGAAGGAAGTTTGATCCCTTCATCATTCAGTCTCATTGCTTCTTTAATATACTTTATGATTATTTTATCCGGAGGCAGATCAGCCAAACTTTTTATCTGTCCCATGTGACCCATTGATTCTCTTTCTTTAATTGTAAGAATTTTATCAGGATCAGACATAATTGATGCTTTCCAGAATCCGAATGCGCAATGATTTTTAAATGCAGCCATGCTGCACATCATTTCATTTTTATAATCGAAGTGCGGGAAACTCCATTTCCAGGTTTCTTCCGCTTCAGGACAGGCTTTATGAATTAAGCTTCGCAGATGTGTCAAAAGGGGTTTAGCATATTCAGGAGCTTTTGAAATGTACAAATCAATTCTGTTATCTTTGCTTTTCATAATGTTTAAAAATTAATTATTAATAAATAAAATTTATTTCACACCCTTGCAGATCCAGGCACTTAAGTCGGAAACCACAGGTTTGCTACCGAAAAGTTTTGAGATCTCTTTTTCGAGCTCTGTTACAATTCTGTCAGGAGCCTCAGGATCTTTATCCAGAATTTCATTGTAAATCGGATTTCCCTTTATTAATCCATGAACCAGATCATTTGAATTTTCACTTACGCCTTTCAGGGTTACATATTCAATTTCAATATTTTTAAATCCAGCATTAGTCATAAGTTCGGATAACTCATTCCTGTCATACATTGAAAAAGGAATTTTATAAAATGCCGGCGGATCATTTTTAAAAAATTCATTTACAAATTTATGCGAAGTGTGAACGAGCGGGTTGTTTTCGATTTTGTCCCAGGTATTAAATAACATAACACCACCGGGTTTCAAAACTCTGTATGCTTCCGACATAGCCTTAGGCTTATCCGGAAAAAACATTATCCCGAACTGACAAATTACCGTGTCAAAACTGTTATCATCATAAGGAAGATCCTGCGCATCCGCAGTCAGAAACTCAATTGAGTGATCTTTCAAAAGTTCTTTTGCGATTGCCAGCATATCTTCGCTGATATCAGTGGCACTAATTTTTACAGGCAGAGGTAAGTTTTTTCTCAGATGTTTCGTAACACGTCCTGTGCCGCTGGCAATTTCAAGTATTGAAACGGTGCTGTTTTTGTTAACTCTGTTTGCCAAATCTTTTGCAAAAGGCTCAAACAAAAACGGACCGAGATTCTTTTCGTAGCTTTTTGCAAAATCGCCGGTAAATCTTGGAATATTTTTTTCCATAATTTTTAAATTTTTAAAATTAACTTAAGTTAACTACTAATAATTTTTAAAATTATTTTTTACCACAAATTATACAAATTTTCACGAATTTTAATAAAGGATAGCTCTAATAAATATTCAATTAAATTTGTGTTAATTCGTGCAATTAGTGGCTATTTATTTGATCTTATTTTTTAAACAATTAACTTAAGTAAATTAAATAATAGTGTTTTTTAGAAGTATTATAACATTACTATTACAAAAATTTCATGTCAGTGAATTCTGAAATTTTTCTGTAACCTATCTTCTTATAAATTTTGTTTGAAACAGTATTTAATTTGTCTGTGTAAAGTCCGCTGCCTCTGAATCCGGATCGTAAAATATATTCACTGTGTTTCTGCACACAGCCGGATGCAAAACCTTTACCTCTGTATTCCGGAGGCGTGAAGACCAGTCCGATAATTCCGAAATTCTTTGTTTTCCTCATAAAAGTTGAAATGCAGACAATTTTATCTTTGCACACCCATTTAAAAATTGAATTACTCTGAATAAGAATATTAGTTTCAGCCGAGATATCTTCCTTTGATTTTCCTCTTAAAGTATTTGTTTCATTTACAAAATCATAGATCATGTTTGAAATAATTCCGGAATCTTTTATTTCCGCTTTTAAGAAATTTCCTTCCGGGTATTTCAGTTCATTAACTTTTGTTAATTTATACAGGATCAGATTCCTTGTAAATATTTTCCCTTTGCATATTCTTTCTGAAAATATTTCTGCAGAACCTGTCAGCCCCATTACGCCGTTTATAAATAAGCTGTTCTTTAATAAATTATCTGCAATATACTCTGTATAACTTCTGGAAATTAAATTGCAGGAAAGTATTGTTCTGGAATTAAAGATCATTGAAGAAATTTTAATAAGATCATTGTTAAAGCAATTTGAGAAATGATACTCCGGCTTCACTATTGAATTCTCCCCTAACTTATAGCAATTTCCCAGAATAATATTATTTTCCAGCTCTTTTACTTCAAGAAAATTTTCAGTATCATCTAAGTATTCTTTTAAAGTGATATAAGCTTTATACTTTTTCATTAATATACCGAACTTTGTAAATTAATTTCCTTGTCAGATAAAGAATAATAAATTTAGAAATTTTGTAAAAGGATAAATTAATTATTATTTGATAAATATTTGGTTAAATTGAAAACGAATTAATTTTATAAATTTTATGATCTCAGAAAGTATAATAAACTCTTCAAAAGCTCCTGAACCGGTGGGATTATATCCTCATGCACGAAAAGCCGGTAATCTTCTTTTCCTGTCCGGCGTGGGTCCGAGAGAAAGAGGCACTAAAAAAATTCCGGGAGTGGAATTAGATGAAAGCGGAAATATTGTTTCCTATGATATAGAAACTCAGTGCCATTCAGTATTTAAAAATGTAAAATTAATACTGGAAGATTCGGGTTCATCCTGGGATAAATTAATTGATGTAACAGTTTTTCTTACAAACATGAAGGATGATTTTGCAATTTACAATAAAATATACGGAGAGTATTTCAGGGAAAATCTGCCATGCAGGACAACCATTGAGATCAAATCACTGCCGACTCCTATTGCAATTGAATTGAAATGTATCGCAACAGTTTAAATTTATAAAATGAAATTTATTTCAAAACCATCATGGGAATTTTTGTTATAACCTGTTTTAAGCCGAAAGTAGGCAAAGAAAAAGAACTTCTTGAAGTAATAAAAGATCATATGCCTGTTCTGAGAAAGGAAGGTCTTGTTACAGATAAAGTCTGCCATGTGATGAGATCAGCGAACGGATGTATCATAGAAGTTTTTGAATGGAAATCTCAGGAAGCGATCAACGATGCTCATAATAATAAGAATGTTCACGAACTTTGGAAAAGATTTGAGAATGTCTGTGAATATATATCCTTATCAGATCTGGATGAAACAAAAAGTATTTTTCCCGGTTTTGAGCCGGTAGAATTTTAAATCATTTTATCACAATTACATTTCAAATAAAAATTTCTTAACTAAACAATAAAACTATGTTGGAAACAATACAAAAACACTGGTGGGTTTTAGCTCTCAGAGGAATACTTGCAATAATATTCGGGATAATTGCAATTGCATCTCCGGGAATAGTGCTTGTAACTTTAGTCTTTTATTTTGGATTCGTTGCTGTATTCAGCGGAATATTTCTTATAATAGAAGGTATTGCAACAAAAGAGGGAGACCGAGGATTTAAAATGCTTTACTTTATAGCATTCTGGGCAATTATGGCAGGAGTCTTCCAGATTTTCCACGCCATCAAATTAAGAAAAGTTATTGAAAACGAATGGCTTGCAATTTTAAACGGTGTCATTACTCTTGTATTTGGGATAATGATCCTTTTCAATGTTGTGGCAGGCGCACAGGCATTAATTATGATATTCGGATTCTTTGCAATAATATCCGGAGTGCTGATGATACTTCTTTCGTTCAGAGTAAAAAGTCTGAACAAAAAAGTATGAATATGATTTTTAATATTAATTGAAATCTTTCGCGAACTCATTTACATCATATAATTTTAAACCGGGAGAATTATTTTTCCGGTTTTTTTTATGTTAAAAAATTATTTCTGAAATTTTTTTCAAAAACTTATTTGTAAAAAAATTCAAACTTGTTGACAATAACATTTATAATGTTATATTTGAAAAACAATTTTTAAACAAAAATAAATTTTTTTGAAATTAGCATTAACATATAACATAAAAAAAGAAGAACCGGGAGTTTCTCCTGAATTGTCATTTCAAAATGAATCAGAGTTGCCTTCATCAAAAACAAATTTTAAGAAATATCTGAATGAAAATCTCATTCAAAATTATCCCGAAAGATTAGACGACACATATGCAGAATGGGATTCCGAAGAAACCATTGATGCTGTCAGATCTGCTCTGGAAGCAGGCGGACATGAAGTTTCTCCTGTGGAAGCTGATACTTATTCTTATGAAAAACTGAAAGCAATAAATCCGGAATTTGTTTTTAATGTAGCAGAAGGAACGGGAGGTTCATCAAGAGAATCGCAGATCCCGTCAATGCTTGAAATGTTAAATATTCCTTTCACGGGAAGTGATTCTGTAACAATAGGAATTTGTCATGATAAATCACGTTGCAAAGAAATTTTATCTTATTACAAAATTCCGAATCCAAAATTTTTTATTACTGATGCAATTCATAAAATTGATGAAAAAATTTCATTCCCTAAATTTGTAAAACCACTTCACGAAGGTTCATCCAAAGGAATATATAATTCTTCAGTTGTAAATAATTCTTGTGAACTGAGAAATGAAATTCTCCGCATTAAAGAATGTTATAATCAGCCGTCGCTTGTAGAAGATTATTTAACAGGGAAAGAATTCACTGTTGCAATGCTGGGAAACGGAGACAATGTGAAAGTTCTTCCTATCGTAGAAATAAATCTCGATTCTGTTCCGGAAGGATTCAATAAAATATATTCTTATGAAGTGAAATGGTTTTTTGATACAAGAGAAAATAAACTGGATATATTCAATTGTCCGGCGGATATTGATACTTTGCTGTACAAACAAATTGAAAATATCTGCAGGGATGCTTATAAAGCTTTGAGAATCAGAGACTGGGCAAGAATAGATGTCAGACTGGATAAGAATAATATTCCGAATATTGTGGAAATAAACCCTCTCCCCGGGATACTTCCTGATCCTGCCGATAATTCATGTTATCCAAAAGCTGCAAGGGAGATCGGTCTGGATTATAATGCAATGATCAATGAAGTTCTTAACTGCGCAGTTTCAAGAACAAATAACAGAAATGAAATTTAAAAACATTAACAGTAAAATTTGAAAATCAGCATTATATATAACGATCCAACTCAGTATGCAACAAATACTATCTATGATGACGGCGTTACCGATATTGATAAAATAGATGAGCCGATTGACATGAGTGAATACGGAGTGCTGGATGAACTTAAATCAGTTCAACGCGCATTGAAACCAACCGGACACGAAACTAAAATAGTTGCAGTTGCGCTGGATGTTTATAAGCTTATAGATGAATTAAGAGAAAACAAACCTGATCTTATTTTTAATTTATGCGAATCGCTTGACGGTGATCCCACTCAGGAAATGAATATTGCCTCATTGTTTGAACTGCTAAAAATTCCTTATACAGGTTCAAGAGCTTTGACACTTGGATTAGCTTTAAATAAATGGAGAGTGAAGGAAATTTTAAATTATTATGACATTCCAACTGCACCGCATTTTGTTTGTAAAAATTCCGCAGAATTCAATAAGAACGGATATTCAAAATTAAAAGATAAATATCCTTTAATAGTAAAACCATCAAGAGAAGATGCAAGCATAGGGATCGATAATAAATCGGTTGTATATAATGATACAGAGCTGAAGATCAGAATTGAACATATACTGGATATATATAAACAACCGGCTTTGGTAGAACAGTTCATAGACGGAAGAGAAATAAACGTAAGTGTTGTGGGAAATATTATAAATGACGAAAACGATCTGACGGTTTTCCCGATCTCGGAAATTGATTTCAGCGACATGCCTTCTGATTATCAGAAGATCGTGAGCTATAACAGTAAGTGGATGTATAAAACCGTTGAGTTTGCAGGTACGAAAGCAGTTTGTCCGGCAAAAAATATTTCAGAAGATCTTGAAAAGGTCATAAAGGATACTGCAAAAAAAGTTTACAGAATTATCGGAGCATCTGATTATGCAAGAGTTGACTTCAGAGTAAAAGATAATATTCCTTATGTGCTTGAGATGAATCCGAATCCGGATATTTCGTCTGATGTAGACGAAGACACAGGTTTTACAAGAAGCGGTAAAGCATACGGATGGAGTTATGAAGAGCTGATACAGAATATTATCCGATTTGCATCTGACAGATGGGGAATAGTCAGTTAATATTAAATATTTTAATATTACAAGAAATGATTAGAAAATTAGAATTAGATGACAGGGAAAAGATCAAAACAATATTGATCGATACAAATAATTTCAATGATGAAGAAATTAATATTGCAATGGAGCTGGTGAATATTCATATAAATGATGAGGATCAGCAGGATTATGAAATTTTTGTGGATGAGGAAGCGAATCAAATAAGAGGTTATATTTGTCTTGGGCCAAGACCTCTTACAGTTGGAACTTATGATCTTTACTGGATAGCTGTAAATCCGAAAGTTCAGTCACGCGGGATCGGAAGCAATTTAGTAGAGTACATGGAAGAGCATTTAAAGAAAAAAGGAGGAAGACTGGTGCTGGCTGAGACCAGCGGAAAACCTTCTTATGAAAAAGAAAGAAAGTTTTATGAAAAAAATCATTACAAAGAGTTTGTCAATATCAATGATTTTTATAATGTAGGTGATTCATTGATCATCTATGGGAAATACATATAGAAATTTAAAACACATTCATTAATTATATAGGAGTAATACCTTATGGAACTCTGGCAGGAAATGATTAGAAACAGTGTTAGCTCTGTAGATCATCTTGTAGAGAAATTCAGTATTAAAAGAGAAGTAGCCGAAAAGCTTGATGTATTTTTTCAGGCAAGGATAAATCCTTACTATCTTTCTCTCATCAGAAAACCCGGCGATCCGATCTGGCTTCAGTGCGTTCCGGATGAAAAGGAGCTTGATGATATTGATGCTGAGGAAGATCCGTTGCATGAAGATGATATGAGCCCGGTTCCTAATATTACTCATCGATATCCTGACAGAGCGCTATTTCTTGTTACTTCGCAATGCGGATTATACTGCCGCTTTTGCACAAGGAAAAGAAAGGTAGGGGATCAGAGTAAAATTTCCATGCGAACATTAGAGTCTGCATTTAAATATTTAGAAGAACATACGGAAATAAGCGATGTAATACTTTCAGGCGGTGATCCGCTAATGCTTACAGATATGATGCTTGAAAAAATTCTTATCAGATTAAGAGAGATTAAACATATACAGGTCATCAGACTTGGAACAAAAATGCCGTGTGTGCTTCCTCACAGGATAACGCCTCAACTATGCAATATGCTGAAGAAATATCATCCGATCTATGTGACTACACATTTCAATCATCCATGGGAATTAACCGAAGAAAGTAAAAAAGCCTGCGGAATGCTTGCTGATGCCGGAATTCCGGTTGGAAATCAGTGTGTACTTATGAAAGGCGTGAATGACAATCCTGATACTATTAAGGAATTAATGAAAGGTTTGCTTGCAATGAGAGTGAGACCATATTACATTTACATGGCTGATCTGACTAAAGGCGCAAATCATTTCAGAACTCCCATAAAAGTCGGACTGGATATTATGGATAAACTTCGAGGACATATTTCCGGACTTGCAGTTCCGCATTTTGTGATCGATGCTCCGGGCGGCGGCGGAAAAATTCCAATTCTTCCGAACTAC
>DAIPYE010000060.1:14913-15834 GCA_036782915.1 Bacteroidota bacterium
TATGTTGTTTCACAGGATGAAGATAAAATTGTACTGAGAAATTTTGAATATAATATTTATGAATATCCGGATGTCAGAGACAGATCACAGGTCACAGATGAAAGTATGTTCATGAGAAAACCTGTCAGAAGAAGAAAATCACTTTTGACTAAGAAAGAAAGAATTAAAAAAATAAAAGTACCCGTTCTGCAAAACAGCTGATTAAATTATTTCAGAATAATCAAAGCCCGTTAATTGATTTTAACGGGCTTTTTGTTTTAATGGTATTTATATATTTTTCTGAAAATGTTTCAGGTATATTTAAATAAGTTTTAAATGTTTTCTAAAATTAAAAATATTTAAATTTTTTTAACTAATACTTCAATAATGAAAGGAGTAAAAATGAAAACAAAAATTCTGATTTCCGCAGTTTTAATTTTCATTCTTAATACATTTCTTATTAATTTGTCAAATGCTCAAATGTTCTGGAATCAGGGTACTTCGTTTTCAGGCAGCAATTCAAGTTATATCGCTGTGAGGAATGCACCAGAACTTGATATAACCGGAAGTTTCACAATAGAAGCATGGGTAAATCCTGTGAACTCTGCGAGTCCATCATTTCAGATGATCCTTCAGAAAAGAGATGCAGGAGTAGACGGATATACATTATATCTTTCAAACGGAAGAATTGCAATCCGAACCGGCTCGCCAACCAGGCTTATCGGCAATACAGTTATTCCCAGTAATTCCTGGACACATATAGCCGGAACATATAACTCGGCGACAAATACCTTTGCAACTTATGTAAATGGTTTTTTTGATACAAGTAATGTTATTGTAGGAGCTGCTCCTGTTTCCAATTCTGACTCAATCTGGATCGGAAAAGGATTTAACAGTCCGTTTGAAGGTGAGATGGATGAAGTAAGGATCTGGAACAGAGCT
>DAIPYE010000061.1:0-15746 GCA_036782915.1 Bacteroidota bacterium
ATGTGGAATTCGCTGATTCGTTCTGCGGGAAAAATCACCACAGGATCCGATTTTCCTTTTCATCAGATAAACCCTTTTATCCAGATCTATTATCTTACAACAAGACAGTTGACAGATACTGTTTTAACTTCAATACAAAACCCAGATCAGAAAATTTCACTTCTAGACGCAGTAAAATCCTATACGATCTGGCCGGCTTACGCTTCATTTGAAGAAAATACAAAGGGAAGCCTGGAGAAAGGAAAATATGCAGATATGATAGTAATCTCCGGTGATATTTTTAATTCCGGGAGCAAAGCATTACTGGATACAAAAGTATTAAGAACGGTTATCAACGGAAGAATAGTTTATGATAATATTCTTGATCTGGAAAAGGTTGAATAATATTTATGCAGAGCATTATTCCGGAGAGTGTTATCGAATTTTTAAATTATTCGGCTGGCATTTTAAATAAAAAAAAAATTAAGGATTCCCGTCTGAATGCAGAGTTGATGCTTTGTGAAGTATTAAAATGTTCACGTGTTGAATTATATTTAAATTTTGAGAAGCCTCTGACAAATGATGAAGTTCAGAAATTTAAACTGCTCTTACAAAGAAGAATGAAATATGAACCATTGCAATACATTTTAGGGAAAACAAATTTTTTCGGTTTTGATATTTTAGTTAACAGCAATGTTCTGATCCCAAGACAGGAAACAGAAATTCTTGCAGAAAAAGTAATTGATGATATAAAGTCCAGGAAAATGAAGGAAGTATCGCTGTTTGAAATAGGTTCAGGTTCAGGTTGTTTGTCAATTGCTGTTGCAAAAAGTCTGATTTCAGAAAATATTAAAGTTCAGATATTTTCTATAGACATTTCAGATGATGCAGTAAATATGTCAATTGAAAATCTGAAATTAAATTCTCTGGATAATGAAACTGTAAGGTTTTATGTAAAAGATGTATTCGAGATCGAAAAGCTGAATAAGGATTTTGATTATATTATTTCAAATCCGCCGTATATTTCTGCAGAAGAATTTAAAACATTAGATAATGAAGTAAAGGATTTCGAGCCTGCAATATCATTAACTGATAATGCTGACGGATTAAAATTTTATGAAAGAATCTTTAAAATAGCTTCAGACAGTTCATTCACTGGAAAAGTTTTTTGCGAAATTGGATTTGGACAGAAGAATGCAATTGAAAAAATGGTTGTAAAGAATAATTTTACTAAATTCAGATTTCATAAAGATTACAGTAATATTTACCGAATTATAGAAGCATTCAAATGATAGCCGTTATACAAAGAGTTAGATCTGCAGGCGTAATGATAAGCGGCAAAACACACAGTAGTATAGACAAAGGATTATTAGTTTTACTCGGAGTTCATAAATCAGACAAAAAAGAAGATTCCATATACTTCGCCAGAAAAACAATTGATCTTAGAATTTTCAGCGACGAAGAAGATAAAATGAATTTAAATGTAAAGAATGTTAACGGAGAAGTACTTGTAATATCTCAGTTTACATTATGTACTGATAACGGAAAAAGCGGCAACAGACCAAGTTTCTTCAGTGCAGAACTACCTGAAATAGCAGAAATACTTTATGAAGATTATATAAATGAAATGAAATCGTATTACAGTGATTCAAAGATCGCAAGCGGTGTATTCGGAGCGCAGATGGAAGTAAATCTCATTAATGACGGACCTGTAACAATAATTCTGCAGAGAAATTAAAATGAAAAAGAAAATTTACATTATCGGATTCGGAAAAACCGGAACTTCATTTTATTTTGAATTGAAGGACAAAGGTTATGAAGTTTATTTTATTTCTGATAAAAATGCAGGTTCATCCGAAAGATTAAAAAATGAAACTTCATTATTAAATTTTTCAGATAAGATCAAAAAAGATTTTATAAAGGAATCCGATGTAATTCTGATTTGCGTGCAGGACAGATACATTAAAGATGCTGTAAATACAATAATTAATTTTAATACAGACCTTTCGAAAAAAATAATGATCCATGTTTCCGGATCGGTTTCTACAGAAGTATTTGAAAGAGGAAGCATTAATCCGGAGAATACCGTTTCCATGCATCCAATTCAGACCTTTGATAAAATAAGCATTGAAAATAATCATTTACTGGAGAAAATATATTTTGGAATAGAAGGCGGACATACGGGAAAAGAGTATGCGAAAGAAATTATTGCATCCTTTGATTCAAACTTTATTGAAATTCCAAAAGATAAAAAGCATCTCTATCATTCTGCCTGTGTTGTATCATCCAATTTTCTGATTACACTACTGAATATTTCATCAGAGATAATGGGAAGCATCGGAATAGAAAAAAATAAAACATTTGAAATTTTCAGACCAATCATAGAGCGAACGCTTGAAAATATTTCCGAAGACGGACTTGTAAATTCATTAACTGGACCATTTGAGAGAAACGATCTGGAGACAATTTCAAATCATTTGAACTCAATAAACAAAGAGCTTCCGTCATTAATACCTTTTTATACATTGCTGGGAATGGAAACCGTAAAAGTGGCTTTCAAAAAAGAGAGTATTAATATGAAAAATGTAATATCAGTGCTTGATCTGATGAATGAGTATATCATAAATGAATCAAACAGTGTTAATAAAACAATTAACTGAATTAATATTGAATATTAATCTGAGCTATATATTAAAATTGAAACAGGCTATCATACTATTGCTGATGTTATTCGGAATATTATTTTATTCCGAAAAATCAATGGGGCAAATGAGCAACAATTCAATTTTCAGCGGAGACGAATTTAAATTAAAATTAAGAAATCATTCAGGTTCAAAAGATACAATAGAAAGTAAACTTAAAAAAAGTAATGTTCAGAAAGTTAAAATCGGGGGATTATTCCTTTCGCCCAGTATTGGCGTAGCTTTCCCGGCAGGTGAATTCAGGGATTATTCTGTTGCAGGATTAATACTTGGAGTAAAAGCTGAAATTGCTTACATAAAATTTTATCCTTTTGTATTCGGGTTTGTTTATGAGTACCAGACAAATCCGGGAAACGGGGAATACATTACAACAAATTCATTTACAAACTTTGATACCAAGATCACATATATTGGCGGAAGTATAGACATAGTTTTAAACAAATTTGTTAAGTCTAATTTCACAACTCCTATTTTTTCATTTGAATTAAAATATGCAACTGTAGTAAATGAGGTTGGTTATGAAAATTCATCACTGAATTATTCTATTGATAAAAGCGTGGTTGCCTTATCTTTCGGTCTTGGATTTACATTATACATATTTGATCTTTCGGGAAAGTACACATTTGCGAATCCATATTCGACCCTGACATTTCAGGGAAAAATCCATTTCCCTGTGATAAAGTTTTAGAATTTTCTGCCCTTCCAGTTTATTTCCTTTCCTGATAAAAAACTTATGGGCAACATCAGACCTACAAAAGCAAAATAAAAGCTGAATATAAAATAGTATTTATAATAAGACTGGATTTCAAATTCCCTGAAAACTTTATGCAGTAAAATAAATTCCGATATCAGTTTGAGTAAAACCAATGCCAGATATAATTTTATACTCAGAAAAAATAATCCCAGAACAAGTAATATATTCATAGCGAAAAGTAAAGCTCCGACTATATATCCCAGAAAATTTATTCCCGTTCCTCCTCTGAACCATCTTCTCTTCTGACTGAAAAGTTCGGACAGACTTTTACAGGGTAATGTAGTAACCAGGCAGCTCTTATCAACAGGGAACAATATAATAAATTTTTTATCTGAATTTATTTTCCTCATCAAAGCAAGATCTTCTGTTACAGAAAATTCAATGGATGAGTAACCTCCGACAGAATTATATGCATTTTTACTGAATGATAAATTGTTTCCAATACAGCTGAGAATCATTTTTAATCCTGCGCTGGAAGATGCAAGGGTCAGCAGGTAAACCCAGTCAATGCACTGAAGTTTAGCAAATATCGAACTGTCATTTTCAATAATTGTGAAACCGCAAACCATTCCGGTATTTCCCAGATAATATTTTACTGTGTTCAAAGCCCAGTCAGGATTGACCTCACAGTCAGCATCGGTTGAAATAATTAATTCTCCTTTGCAAATTGATATTGCATTGTCTATAGCATTCGCTTTTCCTTTAAGATTTCCGTTGCTGCTTTTTACAGAGTTAATTACTTTGAACTGCTTATGTTCTTTTGTAGAATTTAACATTAAGTCATAAGTGGAATCAGTAGAATTATCATTTACAAGTATGATCTCAAGAAGGTCCGGTGGATATTTTAATTTTGCCAGTGAGTTTATGCAACGGACAATATTCTTTTCTTCATTTCTGCCGGCTACTATAACTGATATTGCAGGAAGAATTTTATTTTCATTCTTTTTTAAATTAATTGATCTTAATAATCCGGAATATAGGATCAGATGAATTAATAAATAAAGTATTGATGAAATTATAAAAAATATTTCCATAAAAAAAAGGTGATCGTCATTGAATTAGACAATCACCTGAAAATAAAAGAAAGTTGAAAAATAAAATATTACTTAATAACGGCTATTTTAAAAACCTGAGTATCTTTAGTACCGTTCACAACAGCTTCTACTACGCCGTAGTAAATCCCGCTTTGCACAGTTGAAGCATCCCATTTAACTTCATTATCAGAATTTGAATACATAGTGCCTGTTAAGTTTGTCACAAGTTCACCGGACAAATCAAGTATTTTAACGGTTACACTTGAAGCATTACCGTTAAGAAAATATCTGATAAATGTCTCATTTCCATAAACAGGATTTGGCCAGTTATAGACCCTGTCTGAAGGAAGCCCTCCGGAATATGTTATTGGAGAATTATCCGAACTGAAATTTCCGTTTGAATGATATTTATCTTTCAAATGATTTTTCCATAAAACATTATTCTCATTATAAACATTGTTTGTTTTAAATGCATATAAATAACCGTCATTTCCATAGATCAGAATTCCCAGAGTATCATTTAAGTTTGCGATCGCAGGTGAAGAAGAAGTATTTACTCCTGCCATAACCGGGAAGCCGCTAACTACTTTGCCGTTAGCTCCATAAGCATATAGATTTCCGTCTGTTGTTACAAAAATAAGATCAAAAACATTATCATTATTAATATCGCAGACTGCAATTCCGGATTTTATTTGTTTGTTTAAATTAAAAGGGAAATTGTCCAGCAACACACCGTTTGAATTCACAGCGAAAACTTTATTATCAGCAATGAATATAATATCCTGTCTACCGTCCTGATTGATATCAGCAAGAACAGGATCAGAATTTACTGAAGAAATTGAATAATTATTTACAAGATTCTTTCCATTTAAAAGTAAATTATAATCTGGCGAGTTTTCAACAACTCTGAACGTATCAGTAGAATTATTATTTACAATATTCCCTGTAACAATACTGTTTAAATTATTTGAAAAAATATAATCAGTACTGTTAAATCTTGAAAAATTAATAACAACAGTGCCGTTTGAATCAACATATCCGGAAGGTTGTCCGTTAACTTTTCTTTCATAGACGCGGTCGCTCACTCCAAGGACTACCATATTTGAATCAAACACTAGCGGGATAGAATTTATGCCGGGTAAATTATCGATTACCGAATCAGTCAGCTGATAATTCGGATTGAACTTAAAGAAGCCAATTTTGGGAGTAGAAGTGACTGAGCTTGAGGTTGCAACAAGATTTAAAGAATTATTCAAAGAAGGTGCAAAAATAACGGAAGGCATTGTTTGTCCATAATTTCTTAATAACAAACCTGTAGAATCTGAAGTAATACTTGTGCCGTCGTTTTTAAATCCATAAAGATCTATACCGTTATTTACAAAAAACTCATCTTTTCCGTCACCGTTGAAATCAAAAGAGACCGGATGATCAGAAACAACACTTACATTAATTGGCACACCGACAAACTTTGGAAAACCTTTTAAAGGACTGAGTTGAGTGCTTCCGACTGAAACAGAAAAGGTCATTAAAGTATCAATGTAGTTAAAGTTAGATACTATAATATTGTTATTTGCCAGTGAATAACTTAATGAATTCGGAAGGGAAGTCGGATTAAAGGAATTCTGATAAACTGAAGAAGGTACAGCATGATAGCCAAAAAACCAGTAATCCACAGGTGTTCCATCCCCGGTAACAGGACCGAAGAATGTATTGAAAGTAATTCCTATTTCCTGAGCTCCTTTGGCTTCTTCAAGATCAACACCTTTGTGATTAATGTCATTATTTATTGTGTTTGAAAGATAATTGGCTTCGATAACATTTTCATCAATATGCCAGATTAGAATTCCGCCTTTAAAATTATTTTCATTATTAATAAGTCCGGGAAGACTCCAGTCAAAATGACTGACATCTGTAATATTTCCGTTTAAAAGATATAAACTTGTGTAAGCGTTGGAATAATAAAATCCATTATTCAGATCCTGAGGATAATTATCTGCATCATTAAATTGTCGGTTTCGGGAATAAATTGTAACGCCGGTATTTTCAGGATCTCTGTTCCTGTTTTCAATGAGAAAATATTCTTTGCTGTTCATCAATACCTTATATATCGAAGTATCTCTGGGAATATTTTTTGAACTTGTCGGAATTACAAATGAATCCAGACCGGATGAAATAACAACAGGATCGATCCAACCGAGGAAAACTTTTTCCCAGGCTGAAGGTTCAGGTGGAAATATGCCGTTATAACTGAAAAGTGACTGACCATCCATTAAACCGAATCTTCCTATTGCGGTTTTTCCTGTCACTGTATTAAACAGATCTGGTAAACCCAGGTAACTTCCAAAGCTGGAGGCTAATATTCCGTTCATTCCCAGTTCTATTAAAAACGTACCTGAAATAAGATCAAGTGATCTGCTTTCTGTTGATGGAATTATCAGAGAATTTGTAATAAATGCACCGTCATTTGTCTGGTAACCCTGATAGGTAGCTCCGTAAAATTCTTTAAGGCTTCGCAGACCGAGATATACAGAAGGAATATTATAAGGTGTAGGATCAAATCCGACAATAGATGAAACGTCAATATCTCTGCCTACTCCTGCATGAAAGATGACAAAAGCAGTTTTATTTAAATTATAATTTGAAAAATTAATAAAACTGTCGGCTGCAGCCCAGGATTGCTGAAACATATTGCCTAATTTAATATTTGACTCACCTTTTTGCGGAGAATATGTTTCCATATTATTCGGAAGATTAATTACAGTTCCGAATAATTCATAACTGATATTTAATTTACCTTTGGAAGATTTGGAATAATAATTTTTTAGAAATTCCAGATGATCAGCAAAGTAAGCACTGTCATAAGGAGGAGCATCTACAATAGTATCTTTGCCGGTTGACGGGTCAAAATACTGATTGGAAAGATCAAATAAACCGGTACCGGTAGTTCTCGGATCTGTATCCGGCACGAACTGAACCATAATAGCTACAACTTTGAATGAATCAGCGCCTTGTATATATTTTTTAGGTTTATACTCGGTTTTTCCAATAGCTGCGCTGATCGGATGAGACAATGTTATATTTATTTTTTTCTCCTGTGAAAATGAATTGCCCGAAATAAAAATTAAGGCAGCAAGCAGAAACAAATATTTTTTAAACTTCATTATTGACATTTAAAATTAATACATATTTAAAAACCATAGTTCAAATTTCGGAACTATGGTTAAAAATTAACTTTTATTCAGGTGATTAAAATGTTACCAGTAATCCGAATCTCAGAGTATTTGCGAGGGGATGATTTTCTTCGATAGTACTTATATAACTAAAATCAAAACCGTAGGCACTATAACGCAATCCGGCGCCAAGAGTAAAGAATTTTCTGTTTCCATTGGATGGATCTTCATAGAAAAAACCACCTCTCAGTGCAATTAATCTTGGGCTTCCATACCAGTATTCTGCACCAATAGAAGTTTGAAAAGATTTCATAATTCCGCTAAATCCGCCAGTCCATGAAGTAAATAGAGCTTCATAAAAAGGATCTACTTCACCTTGTACTAGAACAACTCCATTGGAATCAATTACAGAAGCAGTTCTGTTTACCAGTAGCTTTGCAAAATCAACTGTTAATGCCAGACTGTTAAATTCAGTTTTAACAACATCATAATTAAATCCAAGTCTTAATTGTGTTGGCAAAGGATCTGCCTGATCAGCATCAACATAAGAAATTGTTGGTCCCATATTTGAAAGATTTACACCAAAAGAGAAACGGTCTTTTAAAAATGAACCTTTTGTTACCGGTTTGTAAAGAGTAGAAAGACCGAAACTTGCTGAAATTCCTGTACCTGTACCTTGTTCCTGTCCTACAGTTACATTATTTGGAGATAATCTGCTGTAAATGAAAGTAGTATTTATTCCACCAGCCCAGTTCTTACTTAGAAACGTACCATATCCGACAGTAAAAGCCAGTTCATATGCTTTGTAATTTTTTCCCGGATCAAGAGCCCCTGTTTCATCAGTATAAATAACTTCACCGATATTAAGATAGGTAAGACTTGCTCCTATTGTTCCATTAATACTTTTAATATACTGTCTTCCGGCAATATAATCATAAAACAGGTCACCTAAATTTAAACCTGCTAACCAAGGAGAGTGTGTAAAGTTTATTTCTGTTCCCTTTTTTTGATTGGCTAATCCTGCGGGATTCCAAAATAAAGCAGTAGCATCGTCTGCAATTGCAGTTCCTGTTTCTCCCATTCCTCCGTATCTGGGATTTGGACCTATCAACAGAAACGGAACACCTGTTGATGTGGCTGATTGTGAATACAATTTATCACTGTTAAAAGTAAATAAACCTATAACACTTAAACATACGCATAAAAATGCGAATGACCTTTTTACCATTTATTGATTCTCCTTTGTTTTTTTTATTTTAACTTAGCTAATTTGCCGGTACTGCTTTTAGTATAAGCACCGTCTTCTGTTTTAATTGTAATTTTGTAAATATATGTACCGTTTGCGATTGCATCTCCGTCAGAATCTGCACCCGACCATTCGATATTCACAAATTTATCAGTAATATTGGCTTTATTCAATTCTTTTATTAATCTTCCGCTCACTGTGTAAATCTTTATATCAGCGGTTATAGGACTGTCAAAATTATGCTGAAATGTAAAATTAGTATAATCCTGCATTGGATTCGGATAATTATAAATATTATCCAGTACTAATTCATTATTCCCTTTAACAATGAAATCAATTACAGCTGAACTAAAATTATTATAAGTATCCCAGGCATTTACCTGTAATTTATATTTACCGTCAGCCAGATTCTGCATCTGATATTCAACTGTTCCGTTTTCAAACCCTGAATTACTGCTGTATAATGCGGTCAGGTCAATTTTATTATTCTCGTCATCATTTATTATTGCTTCAATTTTATGGCCAATAGTTCCAGTAAGATTAATTCCGCTCTGATCTGTAAAATCCACAATCAATTTAGGATTTTGATTGATCATATCACCGGATCTGAAATTTCTGCTGTCCGCATAAATGCTGATCACAGGACCGGTAGAATCAGCAACCGCGCTTGTGTCCAGACCACTCATGACAAAATTGTCAGAAAAACCAACTCCGTCAGAAAAATTGTTTTTGAAATATGTGATGATTTTTCCTCTACCCGTATCATAAGATATATCTCTCGGGACAACATAATCCACTTTCCAGTTTCCGTTCACTACACTCGTTGTACCTTTATAAATTATTCCTCCGTCTAATTCATAATTAAATGAATAACCAAAATCCTGTATTGAAATATTTTTATTAACATCAAAAACAGTAATATCAATTGTGCCGTTATAATCATTCCAGAATGAAGAATCTGATCTTAAAATGCTTCCAGAAATTTTGATCTTTTGAAGAGCTTTCATATAAAATAGGTCATCTCCTGATGAGCTGTTTATACTGTCAATCTTTGTTCTGTATTGAGGAACTGCAAGCCTCACAGTAGGATCACATACCAGTGCAAACTTTAAATCATTGTCAGTACGTCTGGATTGCTTCACATTATACATTGCTTTTCCAAGTCTCAGTTTCAGATTCAAAGTATCTTCTTTATACATATTATCATAGAGGAGATTATTGAAAATTGCATTTTCCGTGGCATAAACCGGTCTTACAGCAGCAGCTACTCCAATTGCGCCTTTGTCCTGTAAATTAACTAATTGCTCTCCTGCGCTTAAAAGGAACGGATCATCCCATCTTGCAAGATCACAACTGGCAATTGTCAGAAACGGATATTTATTTTTATTATTCAGTAAAGGAATACTTACCTGTCTTACAAAAATATGTTCATGTGCCCATAGATCCACACTGCCGTGTCCTGTATAATTAATAACAAGACGGCCTTCATTCCAGCCGTCTATAATATCTGTATTTGCTCCCGGCTTTCTTCTGCCCTGAGGAGTTATCTCAGTCGGATAACTGACAATGTATATTTTCTCTTTTTTAATGTGTGACGGAGAATGATCCTGTGCAACATCTTCACACTGCTGTGTATGAAGATTACCTTCACCTCCTGTAACCTGCTCTGTCGTCCAGCCGTCGTCACCGACATACATATTTGTGTTCTTCCATTTATCGAAATACTGTGCATCTTCATATGCAAATATTTTATCTACTGCAATGTTAGCTTCGTTTAAAGAATTTACGCAAACTCTGCCCGAAGCAAAATCTGGTGTAGAACCTCCAATTGGGTTAGTATAATTTTCATTTATTTCCAGAAAAAAATCATCACTGCAATAACTTTCTACATCATCGGAATACTGAGAGTTTTTTTCAATTGGCGGCAACCAGTTCTTAATTCCGCTGTTGTATAAATTGTAAATGTTCTTATAATCATAACTGCCGTCGCCCATAAAAAAAACATATACAGGTCTTTCAGTCCAGTTGTTAAAAGAATATTTTAAAAAATTTCTAACAGCTATCGGGTCCTGCATACCACCTGAAAATTCATTGTAAATATCCTCAATGTCAACTACTGCTGTTTTTATATAGTTAACACCCGGTTTTTCTCTGTGTGCTTTTAATCTGTTTGCGGCAGAAATAAATTCTTTTGGGGAAATTATAATAAAACTTGCACCGTCAGCCAGCTGACCTTTCAAATTCTGATTAGGAACTCTTGACGATACTGATACAGGAGTTTTAAAATTATCGCCTCCGATTGTATAATATTCTTTTGGATTTCCTGAAACTATATTTGACTGAAATGTTAACTGGGAATTTGAATATGAAATTGGATTGATCAGATTAATATTATCCTGATCTGAAATCTCAAATATTTTTACATCAGAAGAATTGAAATTACTTATTCTGAATTCTACTGTTGCATTTGTATCAGGTGAATTAAATCTTAACTGATTATTATCAGCAATAAAAGAACGGTCATACAGACATTCATAATAATCATAATATCCTGTTGAATTTGAAGTGTTCCCGTTAGATGCCGGCAAAGATGCTTTAAAATTGATACTGTTCTTTCCCGGTGATAATGGATAATAAACTCCGTATTGATTGTTTGCTAAATAGACAAGATTGATCTTGGAAAACCCTGAAACTCCCTGGACTGATTGATTAAGTAAAAAGTTTGAATTTAAATCTTCCAATCTGAATATTGCACTGGCAGGATAAGAAGAGCCGCATCCAAATCTGAATCTGAAATTAACATCACTTCCTGTTACATATCCTTTTAGCTCTTTGTTAAAACTATATGCTTCATTTAATCCAATTCTCTGACTAACCCATAATAATCCTGTTGATCCCAGATTATTTACATCAGGCTCTTCAAAAAATCTGTCCTTAAAACTTGAAATCGGATTGAGACCTGACTGATTAGGGGAATTCAAAGTTTCTATCCTTTTGCCGTTTGATCCGCCAAATGTGATCCAGTAATAATTTGATTTTGAATAATTATTAATTTTATGAGAAAAAGTTCTTGCATTATTTTCATATACCCACTCATTCGGACTTCTTCCGTAAAACAGAACATAATCATTATTGTCAAATCTGCCGTCGCCTTCTCCTTCAATGTAAATTCTGTTTTCAACTGGATCAACAGGGGAAACAATTGAATTGTTATATGGAAGCTCCGAGCCTCCGTTACCATAAATTTTTATTGTCCTTGGATCAATGCTTGATACATTAATGGAATTACTCTGAAGATAATTTTTATCAAGTTTGTAAATTCCGGATTCTTTAATTTCAATTTTATAAAATTCGCCAGTAGCTAAAACACTGTTTTGAACAGGGGAATCACTGATTCCGTTGAATTCATTTGTAGACCAGTTTGCTGCTGTATTTGAATTTAATGCTATTTCCCGAAAAAATTCCCTTTCTTCATTGCTGAGAGATTTATTTGAATAAACCGGATTATCCCCAAAGGAAATTCTGACTCTGATGTAACTGTATTTTCTTATTGTATTGGTTGCCGGGTTATACTGCAGGGGAAATATACTCAGGTAACCCAAATTTTTATTTCTGATAATTCCTGCTTCTGTTATTCCGGAAATATTTTCAGGCATATATTTGTTAATACTGTATGCTTTACTGTCCTTTATATATTCAGGAGTGTATTCGGGTGTTTCACCATTTTTCCTGGCTTTTTCTTTATCATTTAGTTTAAATGTCGGGACAGGGTTTATCTCTATATTTTGAACATCTTCATATCTGCTGTCTAAAATTTCAACTATGTTATTTCTGCCGGAAGGTAATATAACAGGAAAAGTTCTTTGTCTTATATCAGGATAGCCGGTTTCAATGTTTCCTGATTCTGCATTTTTAAATCCATAATTTTTATCAAATTCAGGAGTAAATTCAATTTCAAAAAAAGATTCTCCGGAAGATATAATTTTATAATCAGAAATCTGATGATTGTTTTCAGATTTTAAATCTTCCTTTCTTTGAGCATTAGATGAATTTGACAATAAAAAACACAGTAAAATAACATTAAGAATTGTAAATTCTTTTAAAATAATTTTTATTTTCCCGATTACCATAGATTTTTTTGAATTTAATTCAGTAGGTTTGTCAATAATCTAACAAATTATATTTAAAATAATTACACTTTTCATTTTAAAAAACCGATTTAACTAAAAAAAATACCATTTACTAAAGATAAATAAATCTTTATGAAATGGTATTTTAAAAATTGAAACATAATAATATACAGAGTGAAGTTTTTTTAAATAATTAATAACAAATCTCTATATATTATACTCCTGAAAGGTTTAATTTTTTACAAATATATTGTTAGTTACTTCTAATGTCAATACTTAAGCAGATATTAATGCAATTCATTTTTTTTCTTTGCAAGTCCCATTTTTTCAAGAACATCAAGGTGGTTTAATGCATTTTTTGCAGCTTCCTGTTCAGCTTGCTTTTTTGATTTTCCTTTGCCAATTCCAAGACTGCGTTTATTAACAAATACTTCTACAGTGAATAACTTGTTATGCTCCGGCCCTTCTTCTTTTATGACTGTATATTCCGGTATGAAATCAGTATGAGCCTGTACGTATTCTAAAAATTTGCTTTTATGATTTTCATCAAAATTATTCAGCCATTTTATATCCAGTTTTGTGAAAATTTCCTGATTGAGAAATTCCTTTGCTGCTTCATAACCGGAATCCATAAAAACAGCTCCGACAATTGCTTCATATGCATCAGATAAAATTGTGTCATAACCTTCTTCTATGGATTTCATTGCAGTAAATGAAGCTAACATAAATTCCTGAAGACGGATGTTTTTTGCTCTTTCAGCAAGAAACTTTTTATTAACAAGAATAGACCTGAATTTTGTAAGATCTCCTTCTTCATTTAACGGAAAATTTTTAAATAAATATTCTGCAACTACCAGATCAAGAACTGCATCGCCCAGAAATTCAAGTCTTTCATTAGAAATAATTCCTATCTTATGAGGATGATTTTTGATTTTCAGGAAAGATCTGTGAGTAAGAGCTGTTATAAAAAAACTTCGGTCAATGATCTTGTAATGTATAACTTTCTGAAATCCTTCAAAATTTATATCGAAAATTTCTTTCGAAGATTTGGAAGTATTATCTTTTTGAGTTTTAAAGATTGGTAAAAATCTTCGTAAACTGTTTTTTATTTTATCAAACATTAAAATACATCTGCTGATTTGTTACGAAAATTTATTCATCGAATTTTTTAAAAACAATTGCAGTGTTATGTCCTCCAAACCCTGAGTTTTCTGATAAAACTGTTTTTACATCTTTCTTCATTGCAGTATTTACTACATAATTAAGATCACATTCAGGATCTTTTTCCTCATAATTAATAGTCGGGGGAATAATGCCGTTTTTAATCGTCAGTATGGCGGCAATTGCTTCAATAGCTCCTGCTGCACCAAGTAAATGGCCTATCATAGATTTTATTGAATGAACCGGGATCTGAGATGCTTTTTCCCCAAATACATTCTTTATTGCTAATGTTTCATTCTTATCGTTGTAATATGTTGAAGTGCCGTGAGCATTAATTACATCAATGTCATTGATAGTCAAATTTGAATTTTTTATTGCGACTTTGATCGCTCTGCCTACACCTTCTCCTTCAGGAGCAGGTTCCGTTATATGAAATGCATCTGCTGTTAATCCGAATCCTGCAATTTCACCGTATATTTTAGCGCCTCTTGATTTAGCAAATTCAAGCTCTTCTAAAACAAGTGTTGCTCCGCCTTCTCCCATAACAAATCCGTCCCTGTTCTTTTCACATGGTCTCGAAGCTTTTTGCGGATCATCATTTCTTGTTGACAAAGCTTTCATTGCATTGAATCCGGCTACACCCATCGGGCAAATAACTGCTTCAGCGCCTCCGGTAACCATTACATCAGCATCACCTCTTTCTATAAGCATTACTGAGTCAGCAATAGAATGTGCTGAAGTAGTACATGCTGAAATTGTAGCATAATTCGGTCCTTTTAAACCATATTTCATGGAAATTCTTCCGGCTGCAATATCTGCTATAAGCATTGGTATAAAAAAAGGACTTACCCTGTCCGGATTTCCTTCACGTTTATATAAATTTGTCTGCTGATTATGATATGTCCACATACCGCCTATTCCCGAACCATACACCACTCCTATTCTTTCAAGATCTGTCTTTTCAAGATTTAATCCGGAATCCTTCATAGCTTCTTCTGTTGCTGCCAGAGCATACTGAGTAAACGGATCCACCCTTTGCGAAAGTTTTCTGTCCATATAATTCAACGGATCAAAACCATCCAATTGGGCTGCAAATTTAGTTTCAAAATTTGTTGTATCAAAATATTTTATATCACTTACACCGCTCTTTCCGGCAACTAAATTCGTCCAGAAATCCTGAATATTAAGTCCTACCGGACTGACTACGCCAATTCCGGTTATTACAACTCTTCTCTTCATTATTATATATTTAAATCAGTTAGATTATGATTATTTTGTAGCTAATTTCTCTGAAATGTAATTTACCGCATCACCTACTTTTTGGATCTTCTCTGCATCTTCATCAGGAATGTTTATATTAAATTCTTCTTCAAATTTCATCACAAGTTCAACTGTATCAAGGGAATCTGCTCCCAGATCATTGATAAACGAAGCATCAGTTGTTACTTTTGATTCCTCTACACCTAATTTATCAACTACTGCCTGTTTTACTTTTACTTCTATTTCTGAATTTGTCATTTGTAAAATATCTCCTATTTTAAATTTAAGTTAAGTTATAATATAGGAAATT
>DAIPYE010000062.1:0-10435 GCA_036782915.1 Bacteroidota bacterium
AAAGTACGGATTTTGTTTTTCATCAGGAATGGCGGCAGTACAGGCAGTTATTACAATGTTCAAGCCGGGTGATCATGTTATCTGCACCAATAATGTTTATGGCGGAACATACAGATTATTCGAGCAAATTATAAAAGATTACGGAGTTGAATTTTCTTATGTAAACACTTCAGATCATGAGGAGCTTAAAAATTCCATTAAGGGAAATACAAAACTGATCTATGTTGAAACACCTACAAACCCGATGCTTAACATTACTGATCTGAAAAAATTTAGTGAGCTGGCAAAAGCAAAAAAAATCATAACATGCGTCGACAATACTTTCATGAGTCCGTATTTTCAGAATCCGCTGGACTTTGGAATTGACATAGTTCTGCACAGTTCCACAAAGTATATAAACGGACACAGTGACGTGATTGGCGGTTGCCTGGTGAATTCTGATGATAAATTAGCCGAGAAATTTAAATTCATTCAAAACTCAATCGGCGCTGTACCCTCTCCGTTTGATTGCTGGCTGGTACTGAGATCAACTAAAACTCTTGCGCAAAGAATGAAAGCTCATAATGAAAATGCTGTTGCGATATGTGAAATTTTGAAAGGAGAAAAGAAAATTCAAAAATTGTTTTATCCCGGACTGGAGTCAAACCCGCAATTCGATCTTGCAAAATCCCAGATGAGAGGGTTTGGAGGAATTATTTCAATTGAACTTAAAGATTTTGATACAGCAGTGTCTTTTTGTAACGCGCTTAAAATATTTCAGATAGCGGAATCTCTTGGAGGTGTAGAATCTTTAATTTGTCATCCCGCATCTATGACGCATGGCGTAATACCAAAAGCACTAAGAGAAGAAATCGGTCTTTCTGACGGTCTTGTCAGATTATCAGTTGGGATTGAAGATATTGATGATCTTATTGCTGATATAGAAAATGCTTTGAAAAGTATTTAATAAACTGAGTTTTATTTATTTCACAAATACCATTTTTTTAGTCTGAACAAAATTACCAGCTTCCAGTTTGTAAAAATATAATCCGCTTGAAATTCCTGAAGCATTGAAACTTACCTGATGGTATCCGGTTTCAAGTTTACTGTTTATAATTGTTTCCACTAGATTACCTTTTATATCAAAGACTTTCAGCTTCACATCAGAATAGACAGGTAAATTAAAACTTATTTGAGTAGAAGGATTAAATGGATTGGGATAATTATCATAAAGTATAAAATCAGTATTTATGATATTTCCGTTTAGCTGAATTCCGGAAATTTTTGAATATTTAATTGTCAATAAATTATCCATAGAATTTATTGTGTTTACTTTTCCCGTAACAAAAACTTCATCTTCATTATTTACTGAAACAGAATATGCAACTTCATCTCTGTTATCAATACCATTGTAAACAGTTATCCAGTCCATTACACCCGAACTATTGTATTTTATTGTTGCAATGTCTTTTCCTGTTCCGCTTCCGGTAATATAGCCTGTCACAATTATATCTCCGTTAATATCCAAAGCAGAGGAAGTAATGCTGTCCTGCTGATTTCCCGCACCGTTATATGTTCTCAGCCACTGCCTTATTCCTGAATTATCATACTTTATAATTGCATAATCTGTAAAACTTCCGCTGATTCTGCTGACACCTGCTACAAAAACATTCCCGGCTGCATCTAGCTGAATTGAATTAGCATTATCATTTCCGTTAGTAACTCCATTATATCTTGAAACCCATTGCTCCTGTCCTGCATTGTTATACTTTATTGTGGCGAAATCATAAAATATGCTATAACTGCTGCCTGTAATATATACATTACCTGAATTATCAAGAACTAAATCGTTTGCTATATCTATACCTGTTGAAGTTCCGCTGTATTTTGAGACCCACTCCCGAACTCCGGATGAATTGTATTTTAAAGTAACATAATCAAATGTACCCGTCTCTGTTTCCAGACCTGAGCCGGTAACATAAACATTCCCGGAAGGATCTACTTCAAGAGAATTTGCAATATCATTTCCGTTTCCGCTTCCATTGTAAAGAGAAGCCCACAACTGAGCCCCGGAAGGACTGTACTTTAAAACTACCATATCATAATTTGTAAGAGCTCCCCCATAGCTTTGTCCTGAAACATAAACATTACCTGCCTGATCCGTTTTAACAGATGTGGGGAAATCCTTGAAATTCCCGTTCCCGTTATATGTTGAAAGCCATAGTCTTACTCCGTCAGGTGAATATTTAATAGTTGTGATATCAGCATTACTCAAAACACCGGTCGTATATCCTGTAACAATTACATTTCCCATATTATCCAGAGTAATAAAGAATGATTGATCAAAATCGTTTGCCGGACCATTATAATTGGCCGACCATATCATTGCTCCTGTTGGGCTATATTTGAAAGTTGTATAATCCTGAAAAGTACCTGAGTTATTACTTGAGCCTGTCACATAAACATTTCCGGAATTATCTGTAACTGAGGATTTTCCTTCATCATTGGTATTGGTAGTCCCATTATAAAAATTAGCCCAGTGCAAATTAATCTGAGAATACCCGTTTATTGCAAACAAAGATAATGTAAAAATAACAGTTAATTGAAAGAACGTTTTCATAAATTTTCTTTTAAATTTTAATTAAAAATTTCTTATTTATTGCGAATTGGGGTCTGAGTAATTAAGTACAATTTTTGAATATTTTTAAACATAAGATTGATTAATCTATCAACCGTACTTTATTTTGAAGCATAACATTTAATTTTGTCAAAAATAATTAATAGTTTTAATTATCTAAAGGCATTCAATATGCCATTCAATATTCCTCAATTAAAGCTGTTAAATCAGATTTACCGGTCTATTTAATCCTCAATTAATGTCAGTATTGTCTAAAAATGTCTTAACTATAAATTTAACTTGAAGTATCTGACTGAATGAACAAGATTATAAGCTTTTACAAAAAAGTATCCAAAATAGTTCACTATAACTTTTCAATTGCATATTGTATTTTGTATAAAAAACAAAGGTTTATTTCAAAACATAAAATACATATTGCAATTCTGATATTTCTGTTTGCATTTATTATCTCAGACTGCCCGGCGCAAAGACCTTACAGAACGATTCACGATACTACAAAATACAATGAAAAGAATATTGACATAAAAATTTTCAGATTCTTCAATAATATTAACAGCAGCTTTGTAAATTCACTGGTTAATGTTACAAACAGATCCATAATTCCAGTATCGATAGGAACTCCTGTTATTATGTATGCCGCTTCCAGAATTAATGAAAATAGTTATGACGAAAGCTCTTCTATTTTATTAGCGCTTTCAGAAGTTACAAACGGATTAGTCACTCATGGACTGAAATACGCTGTAAAAAGGAAAAGACCTTTCAAAACTCTTAACAATGTCCAGTTAAATGATACAAATTATGAAAAAGATACTTATTCTTTTCCTTCAGGACATTCTTCCGCTTCTTTTGCGATAGCAACTTCGCTTACTCTCAGATATCCTGATGATCCGGTTCTGATAACCGGATTATTTACTTATGCAACGATTGTTTCACTTGGTAGAATCTACTGGGGAGTTCATTATCCTTCTGATGTTTTTGCGGGAATGTTGATCGGGGCCGGAAGCGCAGCGCTTATTTATTCTCTCAGAGCGCCGATAATCAAATCAAAGAATGACCTCTTTAATCAAAGTGAACGGACAGACAGTTTTCAGGGTAAAATTAATTCTCCGCTTCTTCTTATGTCTTTAGCTGCAGCAGATTTTATTAATTTCTATTTTTCAAGATCCGATAGCAGATTATTAAAAAACTCCAGCCTAAATTTTAATGTAACAGGAAAAATAAATTATCTGAATTACAATTTAAGTTTTTAAACTCCTCTTTTGTTACCCCATGTCAAAACATGAATTCTGTCTGTATAATTGAAACTGTTTTCCAGACACGCTTCAATAGTTTTCAACCTGTTCTTATTAAGATCTTCTATGCTTATACCTTCAGGCATCAGAAATATACTGTCATTTGTGAATCCGGTTTCTGACTGAAGTTTTTTTATCTCAACAATATCTTCTGAGGAAGTAAAAACAAATTTCCACTGCACATCTGTTTTCTTCTGAGTACGCAGAGTATTGTAGATCCTTAATACATCTGTATTTATCCGGTTTTTTTCATGCATCTTTTCGAATTCCGTATTAAAAGGTACAGATGACCGGAGTTTTGGACTTACACTTACAAGATCAACGAAATTTGCAAAATCACCGGTAAATGTTCCGTTTGTTTCAATAGTAATAAATACTTCTTTATTAATCCCTTTCAGACTTTTGCAAAGTTCATTTAGTTCATTTAAATATATTGTAGGCTCACCGCCTGTTATAACTACATCCCTGCAGTTTACTTTTTTATATTCATCAAGAATGAAGCTTATGTCAACATCTCCGAGATTCTTTTTATCTTCAGGATTCCAGCTTGTATAAGATGTATCGCAAAGATTTCCGCCGGTAAATTTACACCTGAGGTTGCAGTAATTTGTTCTAATAAAAAAAGAAGGAAAGCCGCTTCGCTTTCCTTCTCCCTGTATTGAATAAAATAATTCTGAGATCTGCATAAAATTAATTTGAGACTATTTCTTTGAATTCAATGGTCCGGCAAGTCCAGAATATTCACTCAGGTCAGCATCTATTGAACCGATTATTACCTTTGTTTTTACTTTTACCGGCATTCTTCTTTCATCATCAGTCATCCAAACAACTATCGAACCTTCGCTTTTAAACAATCCGCCTTCCTGCACAAGAGGCTCAACTTTTATACATCTGAATTCGCCAGCAGTAACTTCAATTGTTTCCTTTCCAAGATATCTTACTTCAAGAGGATAAGTTTTATCTTTATAAAAATTTTGTAAAAGTACTTTATCACCTTCCTTCATTTTCCCGTAATCCAGAGTCCTGAAATAATAGAAAGCGCTCATTGCATCCTGTGTATATTCGGGAATATCATATTCTCCTTCAAACTTTTTCGGATCCTTTTCTCCTGTATATGTTTTGGCTTTATGATTCTGCTGATCAAAGATCGCTTCAAAATCTCTCTGATAATTTCCTTCTTTTATATGCTGTTCAAATCTCCATGGAAATAATCCTTCGTAATCAACATAGGTTCTGTAAAAGTCTCTTACTTTATAAACCCAGTCAAAACTCGGAGAGGAATTCACTGTGAATCTGATATCATAACATTTTCTTCCGTTCATGGTCTGGAAATTTTTGTCAATTTCCATGATCGCTTCGCCCGCATTTACAAATCCATAGCTTATTTCAAATGTCAGCTTTTCTCCGGGTTTAAAAGCTGTCTGTTTAATTTTTCTGAATTCATTTGTTTTGGTTGAATCTTCAGCGGAGGAAATTCCGGAACACAATAAAACTGATACTATTACTAATGCAATTTTCCTGTACATTTCTGATTTAATTTGGTTTAATGTTAAATTAATTTTTTAACAGTTCTTTTGCTGCCTGAAGTATATTTTCAGAACTAATCTGATCCATATTGTCTGAATCAGCTTCAGGTTTTAGTATAACAACTTTTTCGCTCAATGGTTTCCATCTTTTTTCACTCATCAAAGTATCATTAGGATAAAATCCGATTATACTCTTATTCAAAGCGCCGGCAATATGTATCGGACCGGTTGAATTTGCAATAAATATTTTTGAATTATCAATCAATATCATTAACTCTCTCAGATTTAAACTGCCTGTTGTATTAAAAACTCTGTTAATGGAATCTTTGCTTACAGAATTCATAAGCTCTTCTGTAATATTAATTTCACTTTTTATTCCCGTAATAACAACGCTGTAATCTGTATAATTTTCGAGAAATTTATTGAGAAAATCACCCAGTTTTTGAACAGAAACATCCTTTGCAGAGCCGCCGCTTCCCGGATGAATAACAATATATTTCTTATCTAAAATTTTATTTGACTTCTCATTCAAAAGCTGTTTTTCAGCTTCGGAATATCTAAAGTGAAATTTTTTTCCTGATTCTGTTTCATTGAAAAAATATTTCAACAGATTAAGATTGTAATCAGACTCATGTTTCACTGAATCCTTTCTGTGTTCATATACTTTCATATTATAAAAAACCGAATACCATCTGTACGCAGTGCCGATTCGGTTTTTTACTCTCATGATAAAGAACAATAGTGCAAGATCAAATCTCGGTTTTACATTTATCACCAGATCTAAATTTTTATTTTTAAAAAATTTATATTTTTCACTAAAGCTATTCATGTTTTCCTCGATCAGTAATTCGTCTATTCCTTCATATCCTTCAATAAGTTCCGATGCATACTTTTTCACAAGAAAATAAATTTTTGCATCTTTAAAAATTTTTTTAGCTTCATCTATTAGCGGCAAAGCAAGCACTACATCGCCTAATCTGTCTGTTCTTGAAATCAGAATATTCCTGATATTTTTTTTAATTATCACTTTTAATCCTGCTGTATGTATCCGTCGCTTTTTATGATACCTGAAATTCTGTCAGCCTCTTTAAGTTTCGGAAATACTTCGTCAAAGTATTTCATCAGATAATCCAGTCTTTTGTCTTCTGAATCTATCTCCAGTAAATTCTGCCTTTCCAACAATCTTAAGCCGCATTTTTCCGCCATTGCAAATGATAAAGATCTGCTCTTGCTCTGCCATTTTATATCATTCAGGTAAATTTTGCTGACACTTCCTTTATAGACAATTTCCACAAGTTCATTATAAATTTTAACACATTTTTCAGCATTTACCCTGTCAAAATCCGAATTGTCATCATCTGTCATATTCACTTTTCCAATGTAATAACCTTCAGGTCCGGATTCATAACCGATCATTTTATAACGCCGGATTCCGGATACGATTATATTCATTTCACCTTTCTCATTCTTATTAATTATTTTATCAACCCTAGCGCTGCAGCCTGTATTAAATATTTTTTTATCTGCAAAAAGATTTATTCCAAAAAGCTTACCTTCCTCTGCACTTTCATTTATAAGTTTTTTATATCTTTCTTCAAAAATATAAAGAGGCAATTTTGAGAAAGGAAATAAAACAACATTAATCGGAAATAGCCCTAAGTTTAATTCATCATGCATCTTCTGACAATATAAAAAAACTTCCGGAAGAATTTAATCCTGCGGAAGTTTTTGGTTTCAGTAATTTTTAAAATTTTAATTATATGTTAAAGCTATAGAAGTAATGTTCCTGTCTTTATCATATCCCAGTGTAAGCCCGACTTCCTTTTTATCCTTAGTCCAGTTTATCAGTCCGCCTTTCTCGCTTACAAGTGTTTCCCCGGTTTCTGTTAATGTATATCCGACTTTTTTCATCTGATCTTTATAAAAACTTACAATGTCTAAAACTTTATCCGGTGATTCAAATGTAACTATTGTGCCGTCAGATGAATTAATGGAACCAAGTGTTTTGGAATTTTTCGGCTGTGGAATATCCGCTGGAAAATTTTTCGGTAAACCCGGCGTCATTCCCAGTTCATTCGCTTTGTTTTCACTTGTCTGGGAAGGATCCTGATTTGCTTCTTCTTTTTTTGCCAGCTCTTCCTCATTTGTTAAAGAAGTTTCATTTTTTGTTTCATTCTTTATTTCATTTTTTTCAATGGTTGTTCTGGACTCCGTTTTTTCTTCTTTTTTATTGATAGTAACATCTTCACTTTTATTATCACAGCCTGTTACATAAATGGATAACATTAAACATAAAACAGCAGCATATTTTAAAAACAAAAAAGATTTTTTCATTTAAATTTGTTTAGGTTAAAAAAATAAATTTTAATTATTACATCTTATTGCTTCAAATGTACCTGCCATCCAGCTTTTTTTATCATCTTTAAAGCAGATTGCGATTTTCCCTTTAACGGTTTTTTCTTCCATACTTGTAATGACCATAGCACAATTCCAGGGAACCGAAGATTTCTTTTCTGTGTCCTTCACCATTAAAGTATCATAATATGCAATGTAACCGTCCAGATTCTGATCAAAACTGGCTTTTAAAAATTCTCCAGCTTTAATTTCATCAGCCTTATGAAGAAGGTGAAAAGAATTATCGCTTTCTACATAACCGCAACTGTTCTTCGGCTTAACATCACCAAAATTCAATACATTATCCTTGCTTCCTCTCCATTGCTCAAAATTAATGTAATCTATTTTGATCTCTTTCCCGTTTATAAATCCCCTGATCGGCATATCAGGAATGTCAGAAATTTTCAGTTCGGATTTCCATGAAAATTCTTTCGGAGAGCTTTGTACATTTACCTTTTCTTCCTTTTTACTGCAGGAATTTAATGTTAAAGCGATTATTAATATAGAAATATAAACTCTGATTATTTTCAATATAATTTTTTCTGATTGGAGAAATTTAAAAAGTTCAAATAAATAATTAAACTCATTTAACTGATCCTCTTTAATTATTTCACGTACTTTTTATATCTGTCGTTGATCCTTGCCCAATTAAGATTCTTGAAAAAATTATCAATATACCCGGCTCTTGCAGGACCATCTTTATGGTAATATGCATGTTCGAATACATCACAGCAGATCAGCGGAATCCCGCCCCATATTGCCCCGTAATGATGTTCGTCTACCAGTATATCAAGTAATCTTCCGCTGTATAGCTGATCATAAGCAAGCACTCCCCAGCCGGATAACTTTGCAGAAATAGCTGTCGCTTTAAAGTCCGCTTTCCAGTTATCAAATGAACCAAATTCTTTTTCAATTGCAGCTACTATTTCCGGACCTTTTGAAGGATCTCCGTCTCCGCCGAGATTTTCCCAGTAAACATCATGTAACAACGCGCCGGCATGATTCCAGGTAAATCTTCTTTTTAACTCACCGACATTACTGTAATTTCCGTTTGCTTTCGATCTGTCTGCTGTCTCAAGCTCTATTTCAATGTTGTTAAGGAATGTTACATAACCTTTGTGATGTGTATTGTAATGCCAGTCAGCTGTCTGCGCATCTATAACTATTGCCAGTAACTCTGCAGCTTCCTCATCTGTATAAGGTCTTTTATTAAATTTCCATTCGTAAGCCATTTTTCTGACTCCTTTCGTTTGATTAATTTTTGAAAACTCTGAATTTAGATCCGGCAAATATGGAGTTAAAAGTAAGACTCCTGCTCCGGTTATAGAACTTTTCAGAAAATTTCTTCTTGAAAGTTCTTTTTTCATTTTAATTCTAATTTGGTAAATTTTAAAAATGATTTATCTCAAAGATCTTATCACTTGTTTGTATTACACACCAAATGAACTTCCACAGCCGCAGGTTTTAACTGCTTTCGGATTGTTAAATACAAATCCTCTTCCTGTCAGTCCGTCCGTGAAGTCTATTTCAGTGCCTGATAAATATAAATTGCTTTTCATATCAATAAATATTTTCACACCGTCTTTTTCCAGCACTGTATCTCCAATTCTTTCCTCCGGATCAAATCCAAGTGTATAGCTTAAACCCGAACAGCCACCGCCTTTTACACCCACCCTCAAACCGTAATCTTCCGGTATTTTATTCTCAAGCATTATCTTCTTCATTTCCCTTATTGCCTTTTCCGTAACATTAATGTCTTCACTTTCACCCGGTACAAATACTTTTTCTGCAATTTCCGCAGGAGAAATTATCTCTTCAGGTGTATCTGTAATTGCTTTGGTTTCTGTGTTTATTGTCATTTTTTATATCCTCTTTTTAAAATTTTATTTTATAAATTAATAAAAGATTTTTTTTAAATAATTCCTTCTTTTGCCATTTTATATACAGGTGAATTTTTTCTAAGTTCGTTTACTGTATCTGTAAGTTTTTTAATTGTATAATCAATTTCTTCCTCTGTAGTAAACCTTCCGAAACTCATTCTGATTATCGCTTTTGGAATGTCATTTTTCATTCCAATGGCTGTTAAAACATGTGAAGGCGAAGCAGATGATGATGTGCAAGCGCTTCCTGTTGATACTGCAATATCATTCATCCCTGCGATAAGTCCTTCTGAATCAATGTATGCAATACTCAGATTAATGTTATTCGGCAGCCGTTCCGTCCTGTGTCCGTTCAATGTCACACCTTCAAGTTTTAAAAATTCATTTATCATTTTATCCCTGTATTTTAAATGTCTTTCAAGTTCTGCATCAAGTACTTCCTTACTTATCTCACATGCTTTACCAAAACCGACAATTCCCGGAACATTCAATGTACCGCTGCGCATTCCCTTCTCCTGACTTCCGCCATGTGTCTGTTTCGAAACTTTTACCCTGGGATTTTTGCTTCGGATATACAAAGCTCCGATACCTTTCGGACCGTAAAATTTGTGCGCCGAGATACTCATCAGGTCAATTCCCATTTTATTAACATCCATCGGAACTTTCCCGACAGACTGTGTTGCGTCCGTATGAAAAATAACTCCTCTTTCTTTGCAAAGCTTTCCG
>DAIPYE010000062.1:10476-15677 GCA_036782915.1 Bacteroidota bacterium
CTTCTACCGGTTGCATAGTTCCGATCTCATTATTCCCCGACATCAGACTTACAAGAATAGTTTTTTCGGTAATTGCATCAGTAAGTTCTTTCAGATCGATCATTCCGTATTCATCAACTTTCAGATATGTAACTTTATAGCCAAGCTGTTCAAGATATTCACACGTTTCAAGAATAGCTTTGTGTTCGGAAGTGCAGGTGATAATATGATTTCCTTTATCGGCATATAATTCAGCGATACCTTTGAGTGAAATATTGTTTGATTCAGTGGAACCCGCCGTAAAAATTATTTCATTAGCTCTCGCGCCGATAAGTTCAGCGACCTGTCTTCTGGCTTTTGAAACTGCCTCTTCAGCTTCCCAGCCAAATTTATGATTCGAGCTTGAGGCATTTCCGTAAACTTCACAAAAATACGGCAACATTGCTTCCAAAACTCTCGGATCTGCCGGAGTGGTAGCATTGTAATCCATATAAATTGGTAACTTGATACTCATTACTTTTAAATTAATTTATACAAAATCTGAAATGTTTTTTCTTTTGAAAAGTTCTTCAACTTCTTTTTGCAGTTGCGCAACAGGCATTTTAATTGTACAATTTTCTGTCATTGTGCAGTCATTATTAATATCCTGAAGACATTCGGCAATCGCAGTATCTCCGTCAATAACTGTCATCAGTTCAAAGATCGGTATCTCATCCGGTTTTTTATTCATACTGTATCCGCCGTTTGTTCCCTGATTTGAAATTAAAATATTATCGTTTTTCAGCTTCTGGAGTATTTTTGATAACAGATCGTAAGGAATTTTACTTTTATCGGAAATTTCCCTTGCTGTGACAACTTTCTGATCAGAATTTGAAATATATTTTAATGCCATTAACGCATATTCAACTTTTTTTGATATTCTGATCATTAATTTTCCGGTTTAAATAAGATAATTCAAGAATATTTTAAGATAAATACAAATTTTAATTGTGGACTAAGATAGTCCTATTTCAAAATAAAAAAAAGAGAAATCAAATTTCCCTTTCTTAATTGCATTATTCTGCGGTCCCAACGGGATTCGAACCCGTGTTTTCACTGTGAAAGAGTGACGACCTAACCCCTAGTCGATGGGACCGTATTTAAGTAAGTTTGTAAAATAATTAATTCTGATAAGAGTTACAATTGAGAAATACGTTCGGGTGTAAGAATTGTAAGAATTCTTTCAAATATTCTGAAGCATACTATGACAAAAAGTTCACAATACAATTAACTTCATTATTTTCATGGAGTTATCTGAACAGGATAACTTCCGTCATTATTCATTATACATAACCGTCCGTTTCCCTGATCGCGGTTTGTGTATACTGTTTTTTCTGAAAAATCTGATGCAAAAGGTGAATATCCCTGTGTTTGTGATAATTTTGTCAATGAACCGGAGAGTAAATTATATTTATAAACATAACTGAATCCGGTTTCAGATGTCGAACAAAAAATTATGTCATTTCCCGTACTATTCAGATATGAATTCAGAATATGTTCATTGCCGCTGAAAACAGTTATTAATTCTTTCAGATTATTGGTGAGTGAATATTTAAACAGAGAATCTCCTGCCGGTTGTCCGTTTGTATTTTTAATCTGTTTCAGAAAAAATAATGCATTTCCATTGTCAGTCCATTCAGGATAAATTGCATTGGGTTCGATCAAAGTAATTTCACTTCCATCTGTATTCATTGTATAAACCCCGCATTGATCTGAACTGCTGCAATCTGTATTCGCAAATGCGATCTTACTTCCGTCTTCACTCCACTTCGGATGCATATTATTTCCGGAATTTGCCAAATTTGTAAGAATTGTTAGACTGTCACCATTGGATTTAATTTTATACAAATTATTGCTGAGAGAATATACAATCCATTTTGAATCCGGCGACCAGTCAGGGCTTCTTATGAATCCATTTTTAAAAAGTGAATTTGAATTTGTCAAAAGATCGTAGATATAAATTCCTGTTAATTCGAAATCTACATTCGAATGAACATAAACGATTTTAGTATTATCATTTGTAACAGAAGGTTCGAAATCAATCTGAGTATATCCGGCAACAGGGCTGCTATCCGGCTCAATTATCTCATCATTACAATTGAAGTAAAATAAAATCATAGAAAGGAATGTAAAATATTTTAATGATTTGACCGACATATTTGGGAGTTTCTACTTCAAAGTTTGAACATTGCCGACTGTAATTACAGATAATCCGGCCTGATTCAAAATTACTTTATCAATAATTTTAAAAACAGGAACAAGCGTATTATACAGATCCATCTGACCCTGCGGGAATGTAGTATTTTTTTGAACTTTACCGGAAATGAACCAGCCTAAGATCCCCATTAAATTAAAATACTGATCGTGAATGATCTTTATATTATTTTGTTGGAAAAGTTTATTCAAAGATTCTTTATTGTATCTCCTGTAATGTTCCAGTGATTTGTCAAAAGAATTATAAAGTGTTTGAAATGCAGGCACAAGAATTATTAAGTTACCGTTATTTGTCAGTAATTTTTTACAATTTGAGATTGCCAGTGTATCATCCTGAATATGCTCTACAACATTCAAAGCAAAAACTGTATCAAAACTATTCAACAGATCTTTATGCTTAATATCAAATTCCGGATCGATCAGATCGACATTTTTAATTCCCAGAAGATTTTTATTTTCCGAAAACAAATTGTTCAGTTTATCACAATAAACATCTCTGATATCAGTCAGCATTATTTCAAAATTATCTCTCAGGAAAAAAGTTGAAATATTTCCGATCCCGCTTCCGATCTCTAAAACTTTACCTTTGCAAAAAGGCTTTATTGTCTCATACATCCATTCATTGAATTTATCCGCGCTGCTGATCACATCAAGTATTTCTGCGCCTTCGTTATCAACGGATTTGAATTTAAATTCCTTAGTTTCAATTGTATTCATTTTTTGTTTCAGGATTTATTTTAGAAAGATATAAAGCATATTTTCATTTGAATTAATTTAATCAGATAAGCAATTACATTCAATTTATAACAGAGTTGGGAAAATAGTACATCCGTTCAAAACAAAGAAAGACTTGCCATGAATTCTACTAATAATCACGAAATAAAAAATATTTTCAATAATTTTGAGTAATATCATAAAAACAGTTTAAAATTAATTATTTATGAATTTTTAAATCATTCCGGACAGTTTTGGAAAAATAGTCATCGACGCACTTCAATTTGGATTGTAAAATCAAAGTATCAGATATAAATTAGAGGCTCAAAATTTTTATGTCTGAAAAAGAATCTTTTAACAGCAAATCCGATAAAATAGTCGTCAAAGGCGCCAGAGTTCATAATCTGAAAAATGTAGATATTGAAATTCCAAGAGACAGTTTAGTTGTATTCACGGGACTTTCCGGCTCGGGAAAATCTTCACTGGCATTTGATACTATCTATGCTGAAGGTCAGAGAAGATTCATGGAAACATTGTCAGCTTATGCAAGACAATTCATCGGCGGAATAGAGAGACCTGATGTGGATAAAATTGAAGGTTTGTCACCGTCAATTTCAATTGAACAGAAAACCATTTCTCAGAATCCCAGATCTACGGTCGGAACAGTAACAGAGATCTATGATTTTCTCAGACTTTTATTTGCAAGATGCGGGACACAATTTTCGCCGGAAACCGGCAGAGCGGTTACAAGACAAAATATTGATCAGATACTTGATAATGTTATGAAGTTAAAGGAAGGGACAAAGATCTCAATTTTAGCACCGCTGATCAAGGGACGAAAAGGACATTACAGGGAATTATTTGAAGAGATCAGCGCAGACGGTTATACAAAAGTGAGAGTTGACGGAGAGATCATGGATATAATGCCGGAAATGAAACTGGAAAGATTCAGGATCCATGATATTGAAATTGTAATTGACAGAGTTGCCGTAAATGAAAAGTCTAAATTGAGAATTAAGGATTCTATTGAAACAGGATTACGAAGCGGTCAGGGAATTGTAATAGTCAATGACGGAAAAGAGGATAGACTTTTTAATGAAAAATTATCCGATGCTGAAACAGGCAGAAGTTTTTCAGAGCCTGCCCCGAATTCATTTTCATTTAATTCTCCATACGGCTGGTGCAGCGACTGTTTCGGACTCGGTGAAAAGAAAGAGATCGATCACGAAAAAGTATTTCCGGATAAAAATTTATCAATAAATGAAGGTGGAATTACTCCACTTGGAAAACCGCGCGCAACCTGGATCTATTCTATATTCAAAGGTGTAGTTGATTCTCTCGGTTATGATTTTGATACTCCTTTGAAAAAATTCAAGCCGGATGCATTTGATACAATCATGAACGGAACGAGAGAGCGGGTTAAATATTTCCATACAAATTCACAGGGAAGAATCAATAATTACCTTCACAGGTTTGAAGGAATTCTGAATTACATCAAACGTTATTCGGAAGATTCAACATCAGAAACGATCCGTCAATGGGCTGAAGGATTTATGACAATTTCAAAATGCAAAAAGTGCAACGGCGGCAGACTTAAGGAAGATTCATTATGGGTGAAGATCGACAATAAAAATATTTCTGATGTAACGCAAATGTCAATACAGGATTGCAGGGATTATTTTGACACGCTTAAACTGGATGAACGCAAGCAGATCATTGCAGAACAGATCATTAAAGAATTAAAATCGCGGCTGGATTTTCTTTTGAATGTCGGACTTAATTATCTGACACTTGACAGAAGCGCCAGAACATTATCGGGAGGAGAAGCTCAGAGGATCCGGCTTGCAACTCAGATCGGTTCGCAACTGACAGGAGTTTTGTATATTCTAGATGAACCATCAATCGGTTTACATCAGCGGGACAATATTAAATTAATTGACTCACTTAAAAATCTCAGAGACATCGGGAATTCAGTAATAGTAGTAGAGCATGACAAGGAAATGATCGAGTCATGTGATTTTGTAGTTGATCTCGGTCCCAGAGCGGGTGAACACGGAGGTGAGATTGTAGCATCAGGACCTCCGGCGAGTCTGAACGGACTTTCAATAACAGGAGATTATCTTTCCGGAAAAAGAAAGATCGCAGTTCCGGAGATGAGAAGAGAAGGAAGCGGAAAGTTCATTACTCTTAAAGGAGCTTCCGGTAATAATTTAAAAAATGTAACATTAAAAATTCATTTAGGAAAATTCATCTGC
>DAIPYE010000063.1:0-7245 GCA_036782915.1 Bacteroidota bacterium
GAGATTGTATCCATCCCGGCACCACCCCATTCAGGGGACACCATCATACCCATGAATCCCAGTTCGCCAAGCTTGGCAATTATTTCTTTAGGGAATTCTGAATTTAAATCTCTTTCAACTGCTGTTGGAGCAATTTCATTTTCCGCAAAATCTTTTGCAGCATCTCGTATTGAAATCTGCTCTTCGGTTAAGTCAAAATTCATTATTTTTTTAGTTTAATTTGATTTAATTTTTAAATTATTGGATTCAATAACGGTTCAGCTCTTTGCATAATCATAAAATCCTTTACCGGATTTCCTGCCGAGATATCCTGCAGCTACCATTTTTTTAAGCAGCGGACAAGGTCTGTATTTAGAATCTCCAAGACCTGTGTGCAAAACTTCCATGATCGATAAGCATACATCAAGTCCGATAAAATCAGCAAGAGTAAGCGGTCCCATAGGATGATTCATTCCAAGCTTCATAACCATATCAATTGATTCCGGTGTAGCGACGCCTTCCATTACGCAGTACATTGCTTCATTCAGCATTGGAAGTAATATTCTGTTTGAAACAAACCCGGGATAATCCTGAACTTCAACCGGAACTTTTTCTATTTTCTCTGTAAGTTCCTTAATTTCATCATATGTTTCCTGAGACGTTGCAATTCCTCTGATGATTTCCACAAGTTTCATAAGCGGTACGGGATTCATAAAATGCATTCCAATTACTTTGCTTGCGCGGTTTGTTACAGCTGCAATTTCTGTTATTGAAATTGACGATGTATTTGAAGCAAGTATTGTATCGGGTTTGCAAACAGAATCCAGTTCCTGAAAAATTTTCTTTTTGATATCAAAATTTTCCGAAGCTGCTTCTATTACAAGATCAGAATCACCTGCATCCTTTATTTCAATTGATGTTTTTATATTTACTAAAGTTGATAATTTCTGATCTTCCGTCAAAGCTGCTTTCTTTACCTGTCTGTCAAGATTCTTTGTGATAGTCTGAATTCCTTTGTCAAGAAGATCCTGTTTTATATCAATTAAAAGTACACTATATCCGAATTGTGCAAAAGTATGCGCGATCCCGTTTCCCATTGTACCTGAACCGATTACAGTTATATTTTTCATTTCGTTAAATTTTAATTTTAAAAAATCTGCATTTATATATTTATAATTGCTCAACGATAATTGCGCTTGCCTCTCCGCCTCCAATGCATAAAGTTGCGAGTCCTCTTTTTGCTTTTCTTGTTTTCATTGCATGCAAAAGAGTTGTAAGTATTCTGGCTCCGCTTCCTCCAATCGGATGTCCGATAGCTACTGCTCCGCCGTGAACATTTACTTTTGCAGAATCCAGTTCAGCTATTTTGTTTACTGCGCATGCCTGCACTGAAAATGCTTCATTGGCTTCAATAAGATCAAGATCTTTCACTTCTAGTCCGGCTTTTTTCAATACATTTTTTATTGCATAAGCAGGTGCTGTTGTGAACCATTCAGGTTTTTGAGCAAATGAACCCTGTGCTACAATTTTAGCAAGCGGTTTCAGTCCAAGCTCTTTTGCTTTTTCTGCTGACATCAGTACAAGAGCAGCAGCGCCGTCATTTAAACTTGAGGAATTAAATGCTGTAACTGTTCCGTCCTTCTGAAATGAACCTTTTAATGTTTTACCTTTCTCAAAATTTACTTTAGAAGGATCTTCATCTGATGAAACTGTAACCGTTCCCTTCCTGTCTTTTATTTCAACCGGAACTATCTCTTCCTTAAACAAACCATCTTCAATTGCTTTCAATGCTCTTTTATAACTTTCCTCTGCAAAAGCATCCTGTTCTTCTCTTGTAATATTCATTTCCTTTGAGCACAATTCGGCTGCTGTTCCCATATGAAAATTATTATACACATCCCACAATCCGTCATGCACCATTCCGTCTATCAATGTACCGTTGCCTAAACGGTAACCCGATCTTGCTTTGTCCAAATAATAAGGAACATTACTCATTGATTCAAATCCGCCTGCAACAACTATTTCTGCATCACCGCATTTTATAGCCTGTTCTGCAAGCATTACAGACTTTAATCCTGATCCGCATACTTTATTTATAGTTAAACATGGAACAGAGTCTGGGAGTCCTGCATATATTGCAGCCTGTCTTGCGGGAGCTTGTCCCATTCCTGCAGGAAGTACGCATCCCATAATTACTTCAGAAACATCTTCAGGCTTTATTCCTGCTCTTTTTACTGCTTCCTTTATTACTATTGCGCCAAGTTCAGATCCTTTTAATGATGATAAACTTCCAAGATAACTTCCGACAGGTGTTCTGACAGCTGATACAATTACTACTTCTTTCATATAAAAATATTTTTTAGTTTATAATTTTTAAATAATTTTGCTACTTAAGTTTTGATGCAATATTTACAATCTCAGAAAATTCATCTGCTTTCAGACTTGCGCCGCCTATAAGTGCTCCGTCAATTCCGCATGAAGAAAGTAACTCACGGGAATTTTTTAAATTTACACTTCCTCCGTAGATAATTAAGATCTCATTTGCTGTTTTATCACCATATAATTTCTGAATGACATTCCCAATGAATTTATGCATGCTGCTCGCCTGTTCCGGAGTTGCATTTAAGCCGGTGCCGATCGCCCATACCGGTTCATATGCTATAACTGTGTTTTTCATCTGCTCTTCTGTAACATTGACCAACCCTTCCATCAGCTGCTTTTCGACAATTCCTTCGTATATTTCATCTTCTCTTTCTATTAATGTCTCACCGACGCACAGAATAACTTTCAGATCTTTTTCATGAGCTTTAAGCATTTTTTTGTTAATGATGCTGTTAGTCTCATGCATATATTTTCGTCGCTCGCTGTGTCCGGTTATTACATATTCACACCCGACAGATTTCAGCATGCTTGCTGAAATTTCTCCTGTATATGCACCGTCATTTTCAAAGTATAAATTCTGCGCTCCAATTTTAATTGCTGAATCTTTTATTACCTTATTTACAATTCCCAGAGAAACAAATGAAGGACAAATAAGTACATCTGTTTTATTTAATTCCTTGCTTCCGGTTTTCAATAAAATTTCTTTTGCTAACTTCTCAGAATCTTTATAACCCAGATTCATTTTCCAGTTGCCGGCTATAAGTTTTCTTCTCATAATATTATTCCGTTTCTAAATTTTTTATTAATAATTCATTTACAATTTTTGGATTTGCCTTGCCCTTACTTTCCTGCATGATCTTCCCGACAAATACTCCGGCTAATTTCTTCTCTCCAGCTTTGTATCTTGAAACTTCCTTTGGATTGTCATTTAAAATTTTCAATACGACACTTTCTATTTCCGAAATGTCTGAAACCTGTGACAATTCTGCCTCTGATGTTTTAAAAATATTAAGCTGTTCTTCTTCAGTTTTACCTGTCAGCATTTTTGTGAAAATTTCCTTTGCGGCAGTTATGCTGACCTTACCTGAGGTAATGGAGTTAACAAGTATTCCAATGTTCTTTTCGGAAATAGGAAATTGTTTTATGCTTAATTTCTTTTCATTCATTACTTTCCTTACTTCTGCTCTTACAATGTTACTTGTATTTCTAAATGATCTTTCATTTTTTACTTCCAGATTCTTTATAACATTTTCAAAGTAATCAGCAAATTGTCTTTCAAATGTAATTTCATCTGCATCAGATTCGGGAAGAAGGTATTCACTTACAAATCTGTTTCTTCTGGCATCAGGGAATTCAGGTAAATTTACCTTGATTTTATTTTTACGGTTTTCATCAACTCTTAATTTTACCAGATCAGGTTCCGGAAAATATCTGTAATCATGAGCTTCCTCTTTTGATCTTGTTGAAAGTGTGGTCCTGTCTTTTGCATTATATGTCATCGTCTGATAAAAAACTTTTTCTCCGGATTCGATAACATCGATCTGTCTTTTTATTTCGTACTCAATTGCATCAACTACATTTTTGAAAGAATTCAGATTTTTTACTTCTGTCCTTGTTCCCAAGACTTGCGATCCTTTTAATCTGACTGATATGTTTGCATCACATCTTAATGAACCTTCTTCCATATTGCCGTCATTTATCTCTAGATATACAAGTGTTTGTTTTATTTTTGATAAATACTGATATGCTTCTTCCGACGATCTTAAATCCGGTTCACTTACTATTTCGATCAGCGGAACACCGCACCTGTTAAAATCAATTAAAGTCTCATCATCATGAAAATCATGAATAGATTTTCCCGCATCTTCTTCTATATGAATTCGCGTGATCCCTATCTTTTTGATCTCTTTATTCTTAAGTTTTATATTCAAAAATCCGTCATAGCAGATGGGAGTATCAAACTGTGAGATCTGATATCCTTTTGTCAGATCCGGATAAAAATAATTTTTCCTGGCAAAAATAGATGTTTCTCTGATCTGACAATTTGTTGCAAGTCCCATTCTTATTGCAAAATCTACAAGCTCTTCATTCAAAACAGGCAAAGCACCTGGATAACCCAGGCATATCGGACATATATTTGAATTCGGTGATGAATGAAAATTAGTAGAGCATTTACAAAATGCTTTTGTAATTGTTTTCATTTGAGCATGTATCTCAAGCCCGATTACCGGTTCGTATTTTGAATAAATTGTATTCAATAAATTAATTAGCTTCGTTTATTTTTTTGAATTCTCTTAATACTGAATCTTTAGATGCTTTGTGATCAACCATCGGAGCAGGATAATCTTTACCGATTATAACATTGTATTTTTTTTGTTCATCAGTATTCATGGTCTGCGGTTCGTGAATAAATTCCGGCGGTAAAGAACTTATTTCCGGAACATACTTTCTAATAAAATCGCCTTTCGAATCAAACTTCTTACTTTGTAAATATGGATTGAAAATCCTGAAATACGGCTGAGCATCCACACCTGTCGAAGCGCTCCATTGCCAGCCTCCGTTGTTACTTGAAAAATCCAGATCGATCAGATTTTCCGCAAAATATTTTTCGCCCCATCGCCAGTCAATAAAGAGATCTTTTGTAAGAAACATTGCTGTTATCATTCTTACTCTGTTATGCATCCATCCTTCTTTCTTTAACTGTCTCATCCCGGCATCAACTATAGGGTAGCCTGTTTTTCCTTCACACCATTTTTTAAAATCCTCTTCATTGTAATTCCATTTTAGTTTATCATATTCCTTTTTGAATGATTCAAACATTAGCTGAGGATTATGAAATGTTATCTGATAATAAAACTCTCTCCACACCAATTCATTTATCCATGTTTGGATTTCAGTCTTCTCTTTTTCACTTTTTGCTTTTTCTGATTTGTTTATCGCGGTTCTGAATGCTTCTCTTATTCCGACAGTTCCGAAATGCAGATGTGCTGACAGTAAACTGGTACCTTTAATTGATGGAAAATCCCTGCCGGATTTATATTTATCCAGACCGTTATCATAAAACTGTTTGAGCAGTTTAATTCCGTTCTTTCTTCCTCCTTTAAGAAAATCAGATTTTGATAATTTTACATATTCATTTTCTATATCAAATACTTTCAGATTTTCAGGAATGATCTCATTCTTAACATTTATTTCTGATAAATTGCAATCTGCCTTTTTGTAATGTTCACATGTTAAAATATATAAAGCCTGATTTTTAAATGGAGTGAAAACCTTGTATTGATTGCCTTCGTTGTTTTTAACTTCCCCGAAATCAAATATTGTTGAATCATTAAAAATATTAAATTCACCTTTGTTACTTTCGATCAGTTCTTTGATCTCATTATCTCTTCCAATGCAATATGGCTCGACCTGCGCATTCATATACAATGAAATCTTCTTATGATTTTTTATCAGTTGCTTAAATATTTCAATGCTTCTGCCTTCAATTATCTGAAGATTGATAAATAATTTCTGTAAGTCTTCCTTCAGTTCACTAAGAGATTCAATAAGAAAGCTAATTCTTTTTTCTCCGAAGTAACGAAAGAGATTTTTATTTTTTATATATAAGAACGAAAATGTGTTTCTATTTGAAACTGCTTTTATAAATTCCGATAATGCTCTGTTATCTGTTAATCTTAAATCTTTTCTGAACCAGAATATGTAATGCATTATATCTGCGGCTTTCTTTCATTAAATGAACTGCTGGTCAGTTTTACAAATGAAGCATTTTCCTGATATTCCTTTATAGTTCTGGAATTGAGATAACTCATTGATGACTGTAAACCTTCTTTGTATTCCTGTATGATTTTTACAACGGTGCCTTTATATGGAACAAGTGATTCTTCGCCTTCAATGTAATTTTTATTTTCCTGTTTCACTGCAAATGAAGCGCTGCCGCAGTATTTTTTCCATCGCTGACTGTTGTATTTTAAAACTTCACCCGGAGATTCTTCGCATCCTGCCAGCACTCTCCCAAACATTACAGCGTCACAACCCAGTGCAATTGCTTTACACATAGTTCCCGGAGTTGAAATTCCTCCGTCAGCTATTACTTTAACACTGCTGTTTAAATCTTTTTTTGCTTTCAGACTTCTTACAATGGCATCGACCTGACCGATTCCGATCCCGGATTTTACGGAAGTCGAACACATTGCTCCGTTTCCTATTCCTACTCTTATCGAATCCACACCGAGCTCTATTAAAAATTTTGCAGTCTCATAACTTGCTACATTTCCTGCAATAATTTTTAATCCGTAATTCTTAATTATTGCCTGAATATTATTCAAAAATTCTTCTATCATTTTTGAACCACCGTTAGCGATATCAATACAGAATATTTTCACGCCGGAATCTGCCAATGCCATTAAACGGGGATGATCTTTGACAAGATTGATCCCGATTGCTGCGGATTTAAAATCAGAATCCTTTAATCCGTTATTATTTATTTCTGAAATCTGCTCCTCAATTGTATTAAACCTGTGAATTATTCCCAGGCAGCCAAGATCGGATAATGCTTTTGACATTCGTCCGCCGCATACTGTATTCATTGGAGATGCAATTACAGGTAAATCCAGATTCAGTCCGAGAAATTCAATTCCTGTATTACAGTGGGATCTGTGCTGTATATCCGATATCTGATTCGGAAGCAAAGAAATGTCGTCATAAGTAAATGAAAAACTGTCGCTTATATTTTCAAAACCTAACTTATGACCGTTCTTTGAAATCTTTGTTATATTAGAATTATTATTTTCCAAGATTTAATTTTTAAATTTATGGAAACAACTATAGCAAGAATTTTATTTACTGTTTGAAAATTAATTATTTAACGCCATTGTTACTTTC
>DAIPYE010000063.1:7286-15665 GCA_036782915.1 Bacteroidota bacterium
AATTAAATTCAAACCCGACTCATCCAGGATCTTTTTCGCTTCATCTGCATTTGTACCCTGCAATCTTACTACAACAGGAACTGAAATATTAATATTTTTTGCTGCCTGTATTACACCGTTTGCAACTCTGTCACATCGTACAATTCCTCCGAATATATTTATCAGAATTGCTTTTACATTCTTATCAGATAAAATTATTCTGAACCCGTTCTCGACTGTATCAGGTGTAGCTGTACCGCCAACATAAGAAAATTAGCCGGAGAACCGCCGGCAAGTTTTATAAGATCCATTGTTCCCATAGCCAGTCCCGCTCCGTTTACCATGCAGCCTACATTACCGTCTAATTTTATGTAATTCAAATTATGTTTCGCAGCTTCCAGCTCCAGAGGATCTTCTTCATTCTCGTCTTTTAATTCTTCATAATCTTTATGTCTGAAAAATGAATTATCATCCAAAGTTACTTTTGCATCAAGAGCAAGTACTTTGTCGTCGTTTGTTATTACCATAGGATTTACTTCCAGCAGGGAAGCATCAAGTCCTTCATAAGCTTTATAAAGATTTGTAATAAATTTTATAAAATCCTTCATTACGTTTCCTTCAAGTCCGAGACCGAAAGCAAGCTCTCGTGCCTGATAAGAAAGCAAACCTACAGCAGGATCTATCCATACTTTTATGATTTTTTCAGGTGTCTCTTCGGCAACTTTTTCGATTTCCACACCGCCTTCTGTCGATGCCATTATTACATTTTTAGAAACTGTTCTGTCAAGAAGAATTCCCAGATATAATTCTTTTTTATAATCAATTCCTTCAGTAATAAAAATAGTCTGAACTTCCTTTCCCTCATCTCCTGTCTGATGAGTAACAAGAATATTTCCAAGAAGCTTCTTTGCATATTCCTTTCCTTTTTCTGCATCAGTCCCGATGAATTTAACTCCTCCTTCTACTACAAGTTCATTTCTGTTCTCTTTACTGTAAACTTTGCCTTTTCCTCTGCCGCCTGCATGTATCTGAGATTTAACCACATACTGTGTTATTCCCCGTGATTTCAATACTTCTATCACTTCATCATAATATTGCATATCCTGAATTGCAATTCCTTCCTGAACCGGAACATTGTACTTTTTCAATAGATCTTTTGCCTGATACTCGTGAATTTTCATTTTCTGATTTAATTATTTTATTTTTGGTCAATTAATTTTTTTTGTTTTTCCAGCAATTCTTTTATTTCAGTACTGACTGAATCCAGTTTATACTTTACTGAATCCATTTCTTTAAACGATTTACCTGTAATGGAATCAAGTTGCTTTCCAACATTACCCAGTACAGAATCTGCTTTTCTTAAATTATCATCTATCTTTTGGTCAACTTTCTCATTTATCTTTTCCTGTATATTATTACTGAGCCTTTCACAACCGGAAGAAATAATGATAAAAATAATAATGTAAAATATTCTAAATTTCATAACATTCATGTTTTTAATAAACTATTTTTTAATACCTTCAATTACTTTTTTCAATGAATCTATTGTTTTTAATTCTTTTTCGGTTTTGTTTAAAAGACTATCAAGCTCTGTTTTTGAGGAATCTACAATTAACTGCGTTGAATCTACTTTCGACTTTAACTCTGCTGCTTCCTTTCTGAGTTTTTCCTTCTGCAATTCCATTTCACTCTTCCCGCAGGATGAGAATACAATCAGAAATATAATAATTAATCCGGTTGGTATATTCTTATATAATTTTGTCATTCTGATTTCTATTTTTTACTTAATTTTTTGTGCAATCGACTTTGCCTGTAAAAATAATCCCAGATAATCCCTACCTCCGGCTTTTGAATCCGTTCCGCTCATATTGAATCCGCCAAAAGGATGAACGCCTACCAAAGCTCCGGTACATTTTCTGTTGAGATATAAATTACCGACAAAAAATTCTTTTTCTGCTTTCTCCAGTTTTTTCTTATGCTTTGTAAATACAGCGCCGGTTAAACCGTAAATTGTGTTATTTGCTATTGCAAGTCCGTCATCGAAATTTTTCGATTTGATAACAGCAAGTACAGGTCCGAAAATTTCTTCCTGAGAAATAGTTGCATCCCTGTCTACATCCTTGATTATTGTAGGCTGAACAAAGTAACCTTTATCACTCAATTCCATTCCGCCATGAATTAATTTTCCGCCTTCGTCTATAGCTTTCTTTATGTAGTTTGTAATACTGTTTTTGGATTTTTCATTAATCACCGGTCCCATATTAGGATTGTCTGTAGTCGAACCAACCTTTATCTTTTTTGTTTCCTCTACTAGCGCATCGCAAAATTTATCATAAATTTTTTCATCTACTATTACTCTGGAGCAAGCGGAACATTTTTGTCCCTGAAATCCGAATGCTGCCTGTACTGTTCCTTTTACCGCTTCATCGAAGCTGTTTAGATCTGCATCCACTACAATTGAATCTTTCCCGCCCATTTCTGCAACAACTCTTTTTATCCATATCTGTGACGGCTGTTTTTTTGCGGCAAGTTCGTTTATCCTTAATCCGACTTCCATCGAACCGGTAAATGATATAAATCTTGTAAGCGGATGGGTTACTATCAGATCACCTATTACACTGCCGTCTCCTACAAGCAAATTGACAACTCCTTTTGGTAAATTTATTTCTTCCAGCAATTCGAAGAACATCTGCGCAATGGCAGGGGAGTCGCTCGAAGGTTTTAACACAACTGTATTTCCGGTTACTACTGCAGCAGTTGTCATTCCCACAAGAATTGCAAGCGGGAAATTCCATGGCGGTATTACAACTCCGACTCCAAGAGGAATATATTCACATTTATTCTTTTCTCCCGGGTATGAAACAGTTGACATTCCTTCTGAATATCTGAGCATTTCTCTAGCATAATATTCCATAAAGTCTATTGCTTCAGCAGTGTCTCCGTCAGCTTCAGCCCAGTTCTTCCCGACTTCATAAACCATCATTGCCGAAAATTCATGTTTTCTCTTTCTCATTTTTTTTGCTGCATCAAGAAGGAATTTCACACGTGTTTTTACAGGAGTATGTTTCCACTCATTGAAAGTATTGTTTGCGATTTCAATAGCCTTTATAGCCATCTCTGCTGTACCTTTTTGGAATGTACCGACAACTTCTTCTTTATTGGAAGGATTATATGAATAATGCTTTTTATCCGTGAAAAATTTTTCGCCGCCGATCGTATTCGGATATTCTTTTTTAAATCTTGAAGTCACTTTTTCAAGTGCTTTTTCAAATGCCTGCTTGTTTTTCTTTTTTGAAAAATCAGTGAAAGGCTCGTTTTTAAATTTAGATAATTTCATTTTTTATTTTAACCTTTTATATGTTTAAATTTTAATTGGTATTTGCCGCAATTCTTATTGCCGTGTTATGTATATCCGGCCTGACTTCCCTTATCCCTTCATTATTCCGGGTTGGATAAACCCGGTTTGTAAGAAATATAATGATCAGCTTTCTGTCTTTGTCACACCAGATACTTGTCCCTGTATATCCTGTATGCCCGAAACAGTTATCGGAAATAACTTCCCCGCATGGCATTCTGTATTTTGAAGACTGAATATTCGGTTTAGTATCCCAGCCGAGTGCCCTGGAGTTAGAATAAAAAACCTCTGTGAATCTTGTTGTGAATAAATCTATTACCCCGGGTTCAAAAAGAATTTCCTCCTTTAATCCTCTTGAGTATGGGTTATAATATTTACCTTCATTTAACAATACTCTCATTAATAAGTATAGGTCTTTTGCATTTGAAAATAATCCTGCATTCCCTGCAACTCCGTCCATCATTGCGGCAGATTCATCATGAACTTCACCTTTCAGCAATCTGTTTCTCCAGTATGTATCATTTTCTGTCGGAAGAATATTTTCCTGCATTTTTTCATCCGGTAAAAATGAAGTTAATTCCATTCTTAACGGATAAAAAATATTTTCAAAACAATATTTATCAAGACTCATTCCTGAAACTCTTTCCACTATTATTCCGAGTAGGATGGCATTTAAATCGCTGTAAAGAAATTTTGAATCCGGATGATAATCCAGATCAATATTGTAAATTGCATTCAGAACTTCTTCTTTATTATTGTAAAATTTATAAAAAGCAATAAATGCTTTAAGCCCTGAATTATGTAAAAGTAAATTCAGAATTGTAATATTCTCCTTTCCGTTATTTGCGAATTCCGGAATGTATTTTGAAACTTTATCATTCAGATCAATTTTATGTTGTTGATATAATAACATAATTGCAGAAGTTGTTGCTACAACCTTTGTAAGAGATGCAATATCAAATATACTTTCTTCAGTTACCGGCGGAGATGATTCATCATAAGTAAAATTACCGTATGATTTCGAATAAAGAATATCATTTTCATTACCGATCAGTATCTGCGCTCCGGGAAAATAATTATTTGAAATACTGTTTGAAATTAATGCATCCAGTTCGGAATAATCACTGGCAAACGTATTTGATACCTGAAAGAGTATTAATAAAATTATTAACCGGCGTTTGATCATATTAATACAAATATATCTAAATTTAAAACCTTGTTCAATTTACAATACAGTGCATATCAAATTAAAAAGCCCCATTCAATTAAATGAACAGGGCTTTGTAAATCTGATTTATTTGGATCTTATTTTACCAGTAACATTTTTCTTGTGTCAATTATATTTGATGATCCTGATAATTCAATTCTGTAATAATAAACACCACTGGAAAGCTTACTTCCGTCAAAATTGACAGAGTAGAATCCGGCAGTTTGTACACCGTTTACTAATGACTGAACTTCTTTACCGGTATTATCATAAATTGCCAGAGTTACTTTTCCGTCGAAAGGAATAGCATAGCTGATCTTTGTTGTAGGATTGAACGGATTTGGATAATTTTGATTTAAGCTGAATTTTTCAGGTGTTCCGATATTTACTTCATTACTTAAATTGAAATATTCAAAGTTACCGTTAAAGTCTACTTGTTTCAGTCTGTAATTATAAGTTCCTGAAACTAATGATCTGTCTGTAAATGAATAAGAATGAGCAACTGTTGAATTTCCGTTTCCGGCAACTGTTCCAGCGGTTACCCAGTTATTTTCAGAAGCAGATCTTTCAATTTCAAATCTTGCATTGTTTTGTTCTGATGATGTTGCCCAGTTAAGTGTAACATCTCTTCCGGATACTAAAGAAGTAAATGATGACAATTCAACAGGCAGCGGACAATCAACTACATAAGTTACGCAAACTTCTGTTGTACAAGGAGTTGAGAAATTATCTGTTCCTGTAAAGCATACAACGTAAGTTCCGGCTTGTGCGCAAGTTGGATCCCAGTTTACTGCAAATGTACAGGTAAGTCCGTTAACAATAGTTACTGACATTCCCGGAGGTACTCCTGAAACTCCACCGGTAGTAATTTGTCCGGCTTCAGGTGCCTGGAATGAATAATTTCCTGAATAAGGATTTCCAACAGTTATGTTAACATTTCCACTTGGGAAATTTGTAGCTATCGGACAGATATTTCCAACGTTTGAAGCATTTAAGCAATAGTTTTGACAGTCTAAATAGCTGACTCCATTTGTAAGTACATTTGGTCCGCCATAATTTGTTCCCGGCTGATCAAATCCACCTAAAGTAGCATAATCAATTCCGTTACCTTCATTAACTCCAACTATTGCGGGAGCTCCTCCGAAACCACCGATTCCACCGGATGCACTTCCTGTTGTCCATTCCATATCTCCATAACTGAAACAAACGTTATTTCCGATTCCTAAGAATGGATCAGTTCCGTCTGAAATTATGCATTGAAATGTATTTCTTTTATCTACCTGCTGATTATAATAACCAACACTGTCCCAGGTTACTGCTAATCTGTTTCCTGTAAATTTATAATATACCAAACCACTTGCTAAAGGTCTTGTGTCAACATCTGCAAAGAATGGAGCTACAATTGCACCAAATGCTGTACTTGGAAATGCTGATGGTGTAAAAGTTGCTAATGGACCTGTGAAAGTTAAGTTACCGTTGTTATTAATATAGACAGATGTATAGATCGTTCCGTAAAGATTGAAATTGAATCCAAGCGGTATGAGAGCGGATGATCCATCGTCATTTCTTGCCATTGCAATTGTCCAGGTAGATTCATCCGTAAAATCTTCTTTCAGACATGTAGGTCTGTCTGTCGGAGGACAATTTGATAAATTAAGAATACTGTTGTTTCCTGTTACATTCAAAGGTGCTTTTGAAGTTGGAGGTACATAAACAGAATTCATTTTTTGCTGGTCATAACTTTGAGTTGAATTATCCTGAGCGATTGAAATATTAAAACTGAAAGTTAATACAACTAAGAGGGCTGATAGAACTGTAAGCTTTTTCATTTTTAAGTTTTTTGAATTTTTAAAAAATGTTTTAAAGTAGACTTACTGATTGGAAAGAAATGGTTTTTGTAGGACTTTTATTTCGAAGGATCATTGTTTTCTCCTGTAGTTTAGTTTTAAAAAAAGAAATTTAAATCTAAAAAATAAAAAAAATTAATTTTTTAATGAACAGAATAGAGAAAAAATTGAAATAACTTATCTAAATAAGTTGAGTTTTATTTTACTTTACATATTTTGTGTGTTTCTAAGCTAACTCATTTTTAATTTATTGTCAATGATTTTTAAATTAATTCACTTTCATTTTAATGTTTGACTGATGATTGGTAATAACATCACCTGCCCAGGCTTGAAACTTGAGATCCGTGGATTTATTTATTTTCTTTTTTAAAAGTTCAATGAGATTCATTTTAATAATAATATCTTCTGAAATTTCAAGTCCGGAAAGTTTATTATACAATATTTTGAAATTTTCATCTGAAATATTTTCAATGGAATTTAAAAATGCCTGAAAGAAGTATATTTCGGAGGAAACTTTCAGAATTAAGTTATCATCTATAAAATTATAAAATTCATCACCATATTCCTTAAGAATATCAGCAGCCGAAAATCTGACTCCGAAATAATTATAATTCATAAGATTTACCAATGCAGGTAAATTTTCTATTGTTTTATAATTCCTGAAAGCAAAAGCAATGTCTTTGTTAAACATTTTGTATGGTGAATTTTCATTTGCAAGTTCTGACAGTCTATATGATACATTGGTAATAAACTCTTTATCAGATGAATCAATGTTTATCTTTCCCAGAGCATTCACAGCTGAACTTCTGATCCTGATACTGCTGTCATTTGTGAGACTTAAAAGTTCATTCTTACCGGCAGGATTTTTTGTTTCACCGAATAAATAACAAATGTATGCAAGCTGGTTTTCGTTGAAAACAGAATTTGTTCTCATTGAAGTTAGATGAAATTTAATTTTTTCTACAAATAAATTACCCATTGAATATCCGATCCGGAATGCAAGATTCCTTAGAACAAGCCCTGCTCTGTGATCATCTGTATCGAGATATTTCAAAATATACTCTGATGTATTTATACTGTCTTCAACTAATTTTCTGAAACCATATTCCTGCCATAAAGAAAACCTTGGCTCGATAGTTTTTGCCATTATAAAATATTCTTCAGTTGAATAAATTTTGTTAGAATCCAAAGGAACTTTGTAATTTGTTCCGCTTGGAACAGAAGCCTGTTCGGATAAATAATAATCATTCATTACTCCCCAGGATGAAGAATTTGTGATGGTACTGTCTAATCCGCCGACAGAATAAAAATCTGTTCCTGAAGCATCAAGAAAAATACCCAGACTTCCGGATTCTCTCCTTGCATTTCCATAACCACGCGAAATTTCCGGCTGCTTATTTAAATATCCGTCTTTTCCAAAACCGTCTATCAGCATTCCAATTCCGTTTGCATTTCCCGCTCCCTGAGAAAGCGAATATGCAGAATAATTATCACTGCCTTTCACATCATACAAAAGTCCGAATCCAAGATCATGTCCGCAACCCTGTGACACGCCGTCGGAAGTATAAAAATCCCAACCTTCATAATCTTTCAATAAACCAACAGCTAAGTGTATTCCCGCACCCTGCGCATATTGGTAAGAATTATATTTATCATTTCCGGATTTATCGGCGATACAACCGAGAGCATACCAGTAAGCCCCTCCCTGTCCGAAAATATCTGTCGAGTAAAAATCATTTCCTTCTCCTTCGATGATCAGACCGATGCCGCCGGCATAATAAGGGCGGAGTCCAAGTCCGTAACCCTGTGACATTGAAATATAATGATCTTCATATCTTCCGATGTCAAGCGATCGGGCATCTATCAGATAATTATCATTTCCTTTGTTGTCTACTTTCGCCCCAACTCCTTCAGTCATTCCGAATCCCTGCGAATAAGAATTCGCAATGTAAACATCATTACCGTTTCTGTCCACCAGTAAACCTGTCCCA
>DAIPYE010000064.1:0-3320 GCA_036782915.1 Bacteroidota bacterium
CGGATAAACGTGTCTGTTCTTTTTGTCAAGTTTGACATAATCCTCATCCTTACATGGTCCGATGGGAAGAAATTCAACATCAATTTTGTAATTCTCCCCGAGATATTTATAAAATTTATCATCATAGGCAGTATCTCCGGGAAAATAAACTGTCATTCCTTTATACTCTATTATATATCCGCAAAAAGCATCATATCCCCATAAAAGACCGTCCAGTCCGTATCTGCCACCCCAGTGATATGCTGCGACCGATGTGATCTTTACACTGTCAATATATTTTGTCTCTCCTATATAGATCTTTTTTTCTTTATCGGGTCTTTTAAATGGCATCAGATCAAAATTTACATCGGGTAAAAATTCTTCCAGTGTTTCAGGAAAGATCAGTTTTATTCCGGGAAATTGTTTTTCGAGAATCTCTAATGAACCAAAATTAAGATGATCAAAATGTGAATGTGAAATTAAGATCATATCGCATTTTTTCAAAACACTAATATCCAGACCTGGCTCAACAACGCGCTTCTGCATTTCAGCGCAGTAATCTGTAAGCCATGGATCAGTAAGAATAACTTTATCATCCATCTGCAGCAGCACGGTTGCATGTCCGATCCATAATGCTGAAAGTTCTACGCCGGGCTTTATGGGATCTTTAATTTTATTTTTTACTTTCTTCGTATCTGTAAATACTCTGCCAATATTATCTCCTGTGTCAAAGAAGGTCTGACATCCGCTTAAAATTATCAGTGAAAAAAATATGAATTTGATGAATTTTATGTTCATAACTGCATCAATAGTATTTTAAATTAATACCGAGATCATACCTGCTTTGCCCGGTAAAATTATAATCAAACTGCAGACTCAGTATTCCGAAAAAAGTATATGAAGATAATTCGACTCCGTATGTGTTTTCACTTGCTCCGTTTTTATTTTTCCGGATTCTGTATTTTCCACCTACAGAAAATGCAAGATATTCTCCGGATTCAATTGCCGGAATGTAAACTCTCAATCCCGTTGAAAGAAAGAACCTGTTCAGATCTGAATATTCAAAATTTGATGTAACCCACGTCGGCTGTACGAATATTTCTGCGGACCCGCTCAGTCTTCTGACAGGATTAACTTTGAAAAAACTGTAATGTGAAATTAATTTATTGACATTAAATGAGTAATTGAAAGGAGTAACACTCCATTGCAAAGCGAAGCGCAGTCTGGAATTATTGTCATTATTGTCCTGATAAAAAGCAGGGGAGGGAATGGTTTGTATCAGAGACCAGATCGTCCATTCGGCAGCGGAATTCTTATTTTTATTTTGCGCGAAAGAGTTGTTTTGAAAATTTACAAATGTAAAAATTACTGTTGAAAAAATTATTACGAAATGTTTTTTCAGAGGAAAATTTTTTAGTATTAGATTTATAAATTTTTGAAAACGAAAAGTTAATTTAAAATTACTTTTGCTTTACAGGTGAATTTAAATTATTCAAACTCAAAGATATTTCATAAACGTAATCACACCAAACTTTAACAGCCTGATCTTTTTTATTTTTTTTGCATAATTCAAGAAATTTTTTATGCGGTGTAAGATTAAAAACGTGTTTATACTGCCTGACAATATACAGGTTGTTCAACATTCTGATATTACTCTTATACATTTCTTCCAAAACTGAATACATAAATTTAAATTCAGTCGGACCGAAAATAATCTTTGCAAAATCCCATGCCAGATATCCTATCTTATTTGGTTCTTTACATTTTTCCATTCTTGAAAGAGCAACATAAGCTTTTTTATATGTGCTATCTTTATAATGTGGAATTGCGCTGTTAAGCATTTCAGGAGCAAGCAATAAATAAACCTTTGCAATCTCCATTAAATGCTGAACAGTGATTTTTTTTACAAAACTGCCTCTGTTTGGGATCATTTCGACATATCCTTCGCTGTGCAGAATGCGAAGAGCTTCTCTTACAGGTACGCGGCTGACACCGAATAATTTTGCTATTTTAGCTTCCTTAAGATGTTCTTCCGATTTTAAGTTTCCGTACATTATTTCCTTGCTAATGTACTCGGTTATCTGTTTAACAGTTGAATTTTTATCTTTCATTTTTTGTGACCTTTTGGGGTTAGCGGTTTATTATTAAACCGCTTGAAAACTTGTTTTTAAAATACTTATTAATATTTAACTTTTAAAGTGTATTCTGAAAATAATAGCAGAAATTTTTATTATTGTATACAAAAATAAGGTTTTTTAACAATAAAATTATATTGTTCTTTTAATTTCTGTATCAATTAATTTTATTTAATATTAGTTTGATCAAAAAAAATCCAGAACACATGAAAATTTTATTTATTGTCATTTCATTGATTTACTATTCTGCTTCATTTTCACAAAGTATAAATAATATGACCTTGCTTGGTCAGAAAAATGACTTTGTTTCCGGCGGGACTCCTTCCGGTTTTCATTATGCTTCCTGCATTGGATATGTATCCGGCGGAAGAGAATATGCTATAATCGGCCACTATGCAGGAACGACTGTTTATGACATTACAAATACAAATAACATTGTAAATAAAGGAACTATTCCCGGTCCGGGATCGACATATAATTACAGAGAAATGAAAACTTATTCACATTATCTGTATATAGTTTCAGAAGGTGGTCAGGGAGTTCAGATTGCTGATCTACAGTATTTACCGGACTCGGTTCATTTTGTAAGAAGCTTCGTTTTTCCGGGTTATACAAGATCGCATTCAATTTCACAGGACGGCAGATTCCTTTATTCAAACGGCGGAAATTACAACAACGGAGGCGTATTCATTCTTGATCTGCTGGATCCGGAAAATCCTGTAAAACGAGGTCAGTGGGGCACAAGATATGTTCACGACTGCTCAATAAGAAACGATACAATTTATGCAGCAAGTATTTATGACGGTTATCTGGTAATGCTTGATGCGAAGAATAAAGATTCGATAAAATTCATTAGAGAGTTTACATACCCCGGCGCAGTTACTCATAATGCCTGGACAACTGATAACCGCCGGACCCTTGTCACGACAGATGAGGGCGGATCAAATCATGCAAAACTCTGGGACATTACAAATCTTTCAAATCAGGTTCAGATCGCTGATCTTGCACCTTACGACGGCGCGTCGATGGTTCATAATGCATATTTTAAAGGTGACTCTCTTTATCTTGCGCATTACAGAGCCGGTGTTATAGTTTATAATGTATCGAATCCTTCAAATCCTGTAGAGGTCGGACATTATGACACATGGCCCGGAACTAACAGCACAGCGTATCAGGGCTGCTGGAATGTGTATCCTTATTTTCCTT
>DAIPYE010000064.1:3378-15591 GCA_036782915.1 Bacteroidota bacterium
GGGTTGTATGTTTTGAAACTGGGAACTGTTTCTTCTGCGAATGAAAATTCTACAATAATATCTGACAATTTTGCATTGTCACAAAATTATCCGAATCCGTTCAATCCAATTACAACAATTACATACTATCTTCCGAAACAATCTTTTGTAAAAGTAAAAGTTAATGATGAATTAGGAAGAGAGGTAAGGGTTCTTGTAAATGAAACAAAAGATCCGGGAAGCTATTCAGCCGAATTTAACAGCGAAAATCTTTCTTCAGGAATTTATTTTTACACTATCGAAGCGGATAATTTTTCACAGACAAAGAAAATGATCTTAATGAAATAAGTTTATGGAATTTCTTAAGGACAATTGTCAGATCTGCGACAGCATTTCTCTGATACAAAAAAATCTGAATAAATACTTCGTAGCCGAGCTTGAAACCGGTTACGTTGTCCTCGGCGACAGGCAGTATTTCAAAGGATACACGCTTTTTTTATGCAAAGAGCATTTTACCGAGCTTCATTTTCTGGAAAAGAAATTTAAAAAAAAATTTTTACTGGAATTAAGTTTAATTTCAGAAGCAGTTTACAATGCTTTCAAACCGCATAAACTAAATTACGAACTTCTCGGTAATGTCTGCCCGCATCTTCACTGGCATATTTTTCCCAGATATAAAAACGAACCCGGTGTAAAAGATCCTGTATGGTTTAAAAATATTGAACTGGCAAAATCAGATGAATTTTTATCTGATGAAAATGAACTGAAAGAAATAAAGACAATTTTACTGAATGAGTTGAAAAATATTGAAGGAATTAATTTTTTGAATGAAGCTAAATTGTAGTGTCAAAATAATTTTTAATCTGTTTTTATCTTTTTTAAATCTTAGACAGGAATTTGCATTTTAGAAGTAATGTTTTTAAATCAATTTGAAATTGCGTTAGAAAAAAATGTAGTTTTAAAAACTTTATTGGTTTATGGAAATAACAGAATCTTATTTGCGTAAAAGCTTTATTTTTGATAGGATATTAAAAGATTCAGAAATTTATGTTTTTTTTAATTACAGAAAACAACTCGTGCCACATTTTTAAGATGTGGCACACCTTAAAGTGTGGCACAACAGAGAATTAACATATATTTACAAAAACAGTCAAAATTCTTCGTTTTTTAACTTGCTGAAATTAGAAATTATTTAGACAATATCCGGCATTTATCCAAAAATGAGAGGAAAAATTGCCTGAGATACCATTAAGAAAATTGATTTTACAAATCGATTTTTTTTGTATGTTTATTATTTGCTTACTTTTAGTTCACGCTCAAAATTGTTTTGGAAGCTAAAGATTAAAATTTAACAATCTAATTTATTCCTCCCTTTAATTACTTATCCTTAATTGTTATATTATTGAAACCAAATTTATCTGATTTATGCTTAAAATTGCATTTTTTGATATATTGTTTAATAAGGTTTTCAAAAATTAATAAACTCTAACACTTCAAAATAAATATCCGGTTTATGACCTTCAAAGCAATAAAATTTTCAAACAATAAAAACGCCGATATAATGGGAACATTAAGAATCAGAGTGAAAGAATACTTTGATTCAAAGAATATTGCCCGATACGGTGATTCGTCTATGATATGGAAAACGGTTTTTATGGTTTCTTTATATTTCATCCCTTATCTTATAATGATGACAGGACTTGTAACCGGTACATGGGGAATTTTCGGTCTGTGGCTTTTAATGGGACTTGGAATGGCAGGAATTGGTTTCTCAATAATGCACGATGCTAATCACGGTTCATATTCCAAAAGTGAAAAAGTAAATAAATATATGGGCTATCTGATAAATATTATCGGAGGCAGCTCTGTCAACTGGAAAATTCAGCACAATGTGCTTCATCACTCATTCACAAATATTGACGGCTTCGATGAAGATATCAGCATCGGTAAAATGATGAGATTTTCTCCGCATCAGCCGAGACTCGGCATTCACAGACTGCAGCATATTTATGCATGGTTCTTTTATTGTTTTATGACCCTTAACTGGATCGTTAGTAAGGATTTTATGCAGTTATTCCGTTACAAAAATATGGGCTTGCTTAAAGGTCAGAAAAGAACTTTCGGAGGGATGTTTGCAGAATTAATAGCTTCTAAACTGGTTTACATTTTATTATTTGTAGTTCTGCCGATAATTCTGTTGCCGATCCCATGGTGGCTTACTCTTGTTTTTTTCTTTATAATGCATGCTGTTGCCAGTTTAATCGTTGGAACAATTTTCCAGTGCGCTCATGTAATGCCTTTCTGCGAATATCCGCTTCCTGACGATAAAGGAAATATTGAAAATAATTTCACTATGCATCAGCTGCTTACGACAGCTAATTTTTCCCCGAAGAACAGACTTTTCTCATGGTTCATTGGAGGTCTTAATTATCAGATCGAACATCATTTATTCCCGAATATCTGTCACATCCATTACAGAGGCATTTCAAAAATTGTAAAGGAAACTGCCGATGAATTCGGAATTCCCTATAATGTACATTCGAATTTTTATAAAGCTGTTAAAAATCATCTTATCATGCTGAGAGATCTCGGGAAATATGACGACATTTCGGAATGTTATAATAAATAAATTTTTAATAAAAACTTTTTTATCAAAAAATAAACTAAAGGTCATATAACTAATTTAATTTTATTTTAAAAGTTTTGATCTTTGAGTTCAATTTGTTCTTTGTTTAAGTATTCGTGGTAAAATTTTTTTTAAAATTTAAAAATTAAAATCATGATAAACAGAACATTCTTTTTCGAAAATTCCAAAAGACTTCTTTTCAGCGGTAAGTTCAAACAATCACAGGTGGACGGTTTAAATGCAATTCTTGACGAATGGGAAAAGAACCATTCGGATAAAGATGACCGCTGGCTTGCATATATGCTGGCAACGACTCATCATGAAACCGACAGAAGGATGCAGCCTATCGAAGAATACGGCAAAGGAAAGAACAGACCTTACGGGAAAAGACTTAAGATGAACAGAACATCTTATTCCGACACAACAAATATTTTTTACGGAAGAGGATTTGTTCAATTGACATGGTATGAAAATTATGATAAAGCGGGTAAAAAACTCAGTGTGAATCTTATCAAAAATCCCGAGAAAGCTCTTGATCTTAAAATTGCCACTAAAATAATGTTCATGGGTATGATGGAAGGCTGGTTCACGGGAAAGAAACTTTCGAATTATTTCAATGCGACGACAGAAGATGTTTACAATGCAAGAAGGATCATCAACGGAACTGATAAAGCCAGTCTGATCGCAGATTATGCTTTCAGTTATTACGGCTGTATCAGTTATACTACTTAAATTAATTTTTACAATTTTATTCAGCTTTTGGAAAATCAAAATACTTATTGCGGTTTTATAAATTCAAACAATGATAATCTTTTTAAAAACCATTTTAATGTTCATAAAGAATATCATGATACTCAGTACGGATTTCCGATAAATGATGACAATGAATTATTCGGCAGGCTTATACTTGAAATAAATCAGGCAGGGCTGAACTGGACGACAATTCTTAACAAACAAAATTCATTCCGAAAAGCTTATCATAATTTTAACATAAAAAAAATTGCATCCTATAAAGAAAAGGATTTTGAAAGACTGATGAATGATGCAGGAATTATCCGGAACAGATTAAAAATTAATGCTGCAATAGAAAACGCTAAAACAATTCTGATTTTAAATAAAGAATTCGGTTCATTCAAAAACTGGCTGGACGAACTTCACCCGAGATCAAAAGATGAATGGACAAAAATATTTAAAAAAACTTTCCGCTTTACGGGAGGTGAGATCGTAAATGAATTTCTTGTCAGCACGGGATATCTCCCGGGAGCTCATAACAATAGCTGTTCTGTTTATAAAAAAATAATGAAACTAAAACCGGCCTGGGCTGGAAAATTAAGAAACTAAGCTTCAGGAGGATTGATCACGTCAAGATCTATAAGTTTCTGTTCTTCGGGGCTTACCGATCCGTAACCCCATATACCACCGTCTGCTTTTGCTACCTGTTTTGAAAGCCCGAGAATTCCTTTGTAAAACTCTGCAGCAAAGTTCTTATCCAGTTTCGGCATTATGTCATTCACTTTTGCAAGCTCTGAATTTATCTTCTCTGTCCGCTCCGTTACATCTTCTGGTAAAACAGAAATATATTCTTTCAGAGAATCAACAAAGATATTATCAACTTCTTTGTAATAATTCTGAAGAAGCGAGTTTTTATCTTCAGCTCTGAAATGCGCTACCTTGGCTCCCCAGTCTGTTTCTTTGTCGTCAATTTTACCTTCAGCTCCTGCGATGAGAAGAGTTACAAGCGCGGGAACATTCAGCATTAAGTTTATTTCAGATTCGTTCAGATTTCTAAATTCAGTTATCATTTATAGTAGTGTTTTTATATGTTATTTAAAATTTTTTCAAAAAACAAAAATTCATTCAAAGTATAAAGGAAAAATTTAAATCCTTGTAAATGAATAAGGCGGAGTAATAAAAAGCTTTAATCGTAAAATATTCTGAGTTTCAAAATTCTTATGTTATTGTAATATTTACCCATTACAGAGAAAACTAATTTTAAAGACAATATATTAATTTGAAAAAAGACAAAGAAGATAAAAAAGAAAATAAGACAGGAAACAATAAAGAAGAAAAAAAGGAAAACCTCGGAAAGTATTTTCTTCTTGGAATTCTCGTAGCCGGTATCATTTACATTGTTTTTACTCTTTCCGACCGAAAAAACAACTCTGTTGAGCCGGTTGCAGAAAAAAAAACTCACGTGTGGTCTGCCCAGTCTGATTCTGAATTTGTAAAGATCTGTTATGATAAATACAGATCACAGGTAAAGGATGATCTTAAAAAACAGGAAAATACAAAAACGTACTGCAGATGTATGCTGGAAAAAATGAAAACTGAATACGGAGAAGATGAAGTGCAGAGAATGACAGATTCAGAAATAAAAAAATGGGATACTGAATGCAGAGACATGATAAGCAATCCGGAGTATATCAAATAAGTTTAAAGGTTAATTCCGATGCTTAAATTAATTGACAATAAAAATATCACTGATTCAACCCTTAATCTGGCAATTGAAGAATATTGCGTCCGCAATCTTGATATGAAGGATGATTATCTTCTTTTTTATATTAATGATCCTTCTGTTATTATAGGAAAACATCAGAATACAATTGAAGAAATAAATCAGGATTTTGTTAAAGAAAACAATATCAGGGTTGTAAGAAGAATTTCCGGCGGAGGAGCAGTTTATCATGATAAAGGAAATCTTAATTTCAGTTTTATGACAGCTCATTCGGATAAAAGCATGCATAATTTTAAATTGTTTACCGGACCGGTTATAAAAGTATTGCAGGAACTTGGTGTAAATGCAGTTCTAAACGGAAGAAATGATATAACTGTTAACGAAAGAAAAATTTCCGGAAATGCCCAGTTCACAAATACAAAATCCATGTTCAGCCACGGAACGCTTTTATTTGATTCAGATATTGAAAATGTTGTAAATGCTCTAAATGTAAAGGGCGAAAAAATTGAGAGCAAAGGAATTAAATCCGTGAGAAGCCGTGTAGCAAATATTAAAGAGTTTTTAAGAGAAGATATGGATCTGAATGTTTTTAAAAATAAATTAATTCATTCAATTTTTTCACATGAAAATAATTTACCTGTGTATGAATTATCAGAGGGTGAGTGGAAAAAAATTTATGAACTTTCTGAATCAAAATACAGAACCCGAGAATGGAATTACGGCAGATCCCCTGAATTCAATATTCAGAAAGTAAGAAGATTCGATTTCGGACAGATTGATGCCAGAATAAATGTTAAGGACGGAAATATAAAACAAATTAAGATCTACGGTGATTTTCTCGGTTTCGGTGAAATGTCTGATATTGAAAATAAACTTACCGGCGTTGTTTATGAAGAAAGTATTCTGGAAGAATCTCTCAGGGAATTTGACCTGAAAAATTATTTCGGGAAAATAAAAATAAATGAATTTATCTCTTTTTTATTTAATTAATTTTTCCTTAATTGTGTATACAATTTTTTGAAAGTTTTTTAAATTTTCTTAAAATTGTCATACCGACTTGACCAGTTCAAGTTATTGTTCTTTCATATTTTGTTCTTCCTTTAATTTAATCTTCACACACTGAACATGATTTTTGTTCATTTGTGTGAGGATTTTTTTTTGTCTGAATATAATTTTTTAATAATTATTTTCCGATAAGTTCAATTGCGCTTTTTGTTGCAGCTTCTGTCACTTTTTCGCCACTGATAAGTTTTGCAACTTCAGTGATCTTTTCTTCTTCCGTTAAATTTTTAATAAATGCAGATGTAACGCCTTTTTCATCTTTTTTACTGACATGGAAATGTTTATCGCTCATTGCTGCGATCTGAGGCAGGTGTGTAATGCAGATTATCTGATGAGATTCCGACAAAGAATGAAGCATTTTTCCCACTTTCTGCGCGATACGGCCGCTTATGCCGGCATCTATTTCATCAAATACTAAAATGGGGATATCGTCTTTTTCCGACAAAACTGTTTTTATTGCAAGCATTATTCTTGATATTTCTCCGCCGGATGCAGATTTTTTTAAAGGCGTGAAATCTGATCCTTTATTAGTTTTTATAAGAAACTCGACATTGTCAAAACCGGAATGAACAATTTTCAATAATTCTTTGCCGTTTTTTACTGAATAAAAATCTTCTTCCTCAGCCTGCTCCGTAAGGCGAGCGGGAATATTTTTTATTTCAACTTTAAATTCCGCTGATTCCAGTCCGATCTCTTTAAGCAGTTTATTTATCTTGTTTTCAAGTTCTTTAGATTTTTTTAATCTTAATTCAGAAATACTTTTAGCTGATTTTCCCGTTTCTTCCTTTTCTGAATTTATTTTTTTACGAAGCTGTTCGATCTCATAATCAAAATTGTCGGCAAAATTTAATTCCTCCGTGAGTTTCTCAGATTTTGAAATAAGCTCGTTTACGGTCAATCCGAATTTCTTCTTAAGATGACTTATGCTGCTCATCCTGTCTCTAAGCTGATCAATTCCTGTATTATCAAAACTAAGGTCTGCATCATAGCTTAATAATGATTCAGAACTCTCCTTTACCAGTATATAAGAATTTTCCAGGTCTTCAATTATTTTTTCAAAACTTTTATCAAACTCTGCTACTTTTTTCAGCTCTTTCAAAGCAATACTTATAAATGATCTCGCATTTGATTCATCTTCTGATAAAACTTTCAATGAACTGTTCAGCGCAAGTGAAATGGTTTCAGTATTTTCCAGCTTTTTGATTTCATTTTCAAGTTCTCTGTCTTCGTCAGGACTGAGATTTACATTATTAATTTCTTTAAGCTGAAAATCCAGAAAACTTCTCTTTGAAGCAAGTTCTTCCTTTTTTGAATACAATTCCTTAAAACTGTTAATTAACTTTTTCAGATTTTCAAATTCTGCTGAATACCGGGAGAAAAGTGCTTTATTATTTATAAAATTATCCAGTATCTCAATATGAGTTTCTTTATCCAGTAAAGACTGATGTTCATTCTGGGAATGAATGTCAATTATCAGATCACCGAATTTTTTCATATCCGATATATTTACCGGACTGTCATTTATAAAATTTCTGCTGACTCCTTTTCTGAAAAGCTCTCTTCTTAAAATTATATGTTCGTTAAACTCAGTATTCCCGTTTTCCGGAAAATTTTCATTCCCTTCTTCATCCTGAATATTTTTTAAAAAATTCTTTAACTTTTTATTGTTTTTAAAACTGAAATTTCCTTCCACTACAAGTTTATCTTCATCTTTTTTAATAAGTGAATAATCTGCGCGTTCTCCAAGCAGCATTGAGATTGCATCGAGAATGATAGACTTTCCGGCGCCTGTCTCTCCGGTTAGAATATTCAAACCTTTTGAAAAATCAATTTCAGCTTCTTTTATGATCAGATAATTTCTGATAAAAAGTTTCTCTATCATTATTATTATTTTATATAAAAAATTAGAAGTAGCAGTAGTGTTGTTAATTGTGTTAGTAAGCAGCTTTGTTGTTTGCTGCACTGACAATGGTGTCTTTATAACTTGTTATAAAAAAGAACTCTTATTTGTTTTCTTAACATTGAAGGATAAATAGTCTTTCAATATTTAAAAAAATTGTCAGTAAGATAAAGTTATAAAGAAGTTAGTAATAAGTTTCTTACAATTTAAAAACAGACGAAAGTATCTGACGGCTGTTTTTATATTATTTTAAAGTGCCGGTGTTTTTCAGAAGCAAATTATTTTATGCTGAAACATTAAGCGATTGAGAAAAAATAAATAAAATAAATTTACAGTATATCTTTTCAAAACGTTTTATCAACATTTTTTTACTGTGTCATCTCGCTTTTCTTTTCAACGATGAAAAGAAAAGCTTGCAAAAGAAAAATCGCCCGCTGATGAAAAAATGTCTAAATTTTAGTTTGAAAGCTAAAAAATTTTAATGACACACATTAAATTCAAGTTTTATCTTTTAATAATGTAAAATTTTTTTCAACGCTTTCAAACTAAAATTCTTAACGCCATTTTTTCAAAGGCGGGTTGTTTTTAAACCTATTATATTTTATTTAAAAACAACAAGAATTGAAACTAAACTATATCATTTGAAAAAGTTTTGGGCAACATTGAATCTACAGATTTTTCAATAACTCTTTTATCTCAATGATTTGATTAGATACATTGCTGTCTTTTTTTGCAAGAGCGGAAACTACATTGTAAGCATATAATACCGTAGCATGATCTTTCCCTCCGAAATTTAATCCGATGGACTCCAGCGTAAGATTAGTGAGATCTTTTGCAAGGAACATTGCTATCTGTCTCGCCTGCGCAATTTCCTTTGTTCTTTTACGGGAAAGTATCTGATTTTCGGAAATTTTATAATAGTTTGCTACAGTATAAATTATGTTTTCTATGGAAATATTTTTTGTTCTTCTAACATTTCCCACAACTCTGCCTATCACATTTTCGGCTATCTCAAGATTTATCTCGCCTTTAAATCTCAGAACACTGTCTGCAATAATTCCCACAATGCATCCTTCTATGGTTCTGATGCTGTCTTTTACATTTGTCGCAATAAAATGAACCACTTCTTCCGGAACTTCAATGTCAGACTCTTCGAATTTATTCTGTATGATAGCAACTCTCATTTCCCAGTTAGGCGGCTGAATGTCTGTAGTTATACCCCATTGGAATCTCGAAATAAGTCTTTCCTCTATTCCCTTTATCTGACTGATCGGTTTATCACTGGAAAAAATAATATGCTTTTTCTGATTATAAAGAGTATTGAATATCTGATACATAAAATCCTGCGTTTTTTCTTTTCCGCTGAGATACTGAATATCATCTAAAATCAGCACATCAAGGGATTTATAGAACGAATCAAGTTTTTTCGTCCCGTTTTTGTTTGAAGAAAAATCAATTCTGCTTTGCGCAATATTATTTGTGAACTGAGTCGTAAAATCCGGAGCAGTAGTGTAATAAACTTTTTTGCCGGGATATTTTTTTAAAATTTCATTTCCTATCGCCTGAATAAGGTGAGTTTTTCCCAGTCCGACACCGCCGTAAATAAAGAACGGATTATATGTTTTACCCGGATTGTTTGTGATAGCATATGCGGCGGCTGTTGCAAGCTCGTTGCTTTCACCTTTTACAAAATTATCAAAAACATGTTTCTGATTTAAATTACAGTTAAAATCTTCTTCAGGGTCTGATACTTTCAGATGTACGGAATTTAAAAAATCGTTATTTGAATTTGAAGAATTTACAGAATTTAGAGAAATAGTTTCCTGACCAAAATCATTTGAAGATCCCGGATCATTCTTTTCCTTTTCATCAGAAACATTTAAATGAGACTGATTTCCGGAATTCGGGATATCAGAATTATTTGAAAACAATCCCATTTGCGTGATCTCATAATTCAGTTTGCCGTCAGGACCGAGCAAAGCATCTACAATTTTTGAAATAGCGCTGTTATAGCGGGTTTCGATAAGACTATAATAATCTTCACTCGGCACTTTCAGAGTAAGAACATTATTTTCAAAACTTTTCGGAATGATAACAGAAAACCAGGTATTTATTTCACTTGGTTTTAAGCTGTCAGAAAGAAGTTCTATGAATTTATTCCATAGCGAAACCGCGTTTAACTCGGATTCGCTTTTATAAATTTTAATTTCAGGATTTTCAGAATTATGTTTATGCGGGTTAACATTTTTATCTAAAACCTTGGTAGAGTTTTTCGGCACGTTAAGAGTTTTTAAAAATTACTAACAAACAAAAGTTACTTAATATTTTACTTTATGTGTGAATTAAAAAAACAAAAAAAATTACTTCAATAAAAAATATTTTCTAACAAAACTTAAAATTTTAACTTCTTTATTTTACTGGTGGTTGCAGGTGGTGAAAAAAGTTATTAACAACCGTTGTTAATAATTACAGTTTGTTTAAATTAAAACCGGATGCCTTCATGCTGCAGAAAAAAGTTATTAACAAATTTCTAACAGGAATTTTCTTTAATTTTTGTCTCAATAATATTACTCATTCTGTTTTATATAGTCAAGTTTGATTTAAAAATTTTCGGAAAAATTTAAAAAAAATCAGAAATTTTATAAAGAAAAATAAATAAATTCTTTTTGGTATTTAGATTTTTTAATTTGATAAATGAATAAAAACACAGAGAAAAAAAACAATAAAAAATCATTGATAAATGATACTTATGCCGAAATAAATTTGAATATTCTGGAGAAAAATTTCCGATCCATAAAAAAGCATGTAAATCCGGATTCAAATTCGAACGTTAAAATTTGTTCTATAATAAAAGCAAATGCATACGGTCACGGAATGAATGAAACCGGTAAAGCTTTGGCAGAATACGGAACAGATTTTCTGGGAACTGCTGATTATTCAGAATCAGTTTGTCTGAGTGATCATCTGAAAAAGCATGCGATAAAAACACCTGTTTTATGTCTTGGCATTTTGTCTGAAAAAAGTAAATATTATGATGAAATTATTTCAAGGAATATTGAGGTGAGTATAGATGATATTATATCAGCCGGATATTTAAATGATTACGCAAAAAGCAAAAATAAAAAGGTAAAAATTCACATTCAGGTAGATTCGGGAATAAACCGGACCGGATTTCAGATAAAGGATGCTTTTGAGGCATTCAGGAAATTGAATCAGATGAAAAATTTAGAGATAAAAGGAATATATTCACATTATGCAACAAGCGATTTACCCAGTAACGGCTATGCTTTGCGGCAGTCAGGGGAATTTAAAGAACTTATAAAAAACATAGAGCATAACATAAAAAAAATCGAACTGAAGCATATTTCAAATTCAGGTGGAATATTAAATTATCCTGATAAATTTTTCAATATGGTAAGACCCGGACTTACATTGTACGGTTATTATCCCGGTTCAAAAAAATATTCTATTAAGGACAGAAAAACATTTGAAGTAAATCCTGTAATGACATTGAAATCCAGGGTAAGTTTTTTGAAAACACTTAATAAGGATCAGAGCATATCTTACGGAAGAAATTATTTCACAAAAAGAAGGACAAAAATTGCTTCAATACCGATAGGATACGGTGACGGATATTCAAGACTTTTTACAAATAAATCGAGAGTTATGATAAACGGAAAATTATACAAAACCGTGGGAACAGTTTGCATGGACTGGATAATGGTCGATCTTGGATTTAAAAGCGAAGTTAAATTAAATGATGAAGTTATACTTTTCGGCAGGGAATATCCGGTTGAAATTCTATCAGGTATATCCGGCACGATACCTTATGAAATTATCTGTAACGTTTCAGCAAGAGTGCAGAGAGTTTATGTAAATTAATAAAGAAACCGGAAATGAAATGAACGATTTTAAAAAACACGAATACTTCAGATTCTTATTTCGTAAAGCGAATAAAGACTTATTGCAATACGAAATAAGCTATACCGATAAAGAACTTATCAACAATTTATTCAATAAACTCTCCTCTTCAGAAAATCTGTTAAAAGACCTGTATATACTTTCACATGTAAAAGAGCTGAAAAATATCGGCAAATACTTCATTTTTATTTTAAAAAAGATAGAAGACAATGTCATAAATTTCGATAATTTCACTCAAAATGTTAAAATAGACAGTGTCTTTATAGAAAA
>DAIPYE010000065.1:0-12465 GCA_036782915.1 Bacteroidota bacterium
CACCTCCTCCAATCCCTGTAATTAAAACTTTATCATTTTCTGTGATCTTAGCTTTTGTGAACAATGATCTGAATGCAGTTACACCGGCAAGTGGAATTGCTGATGCCTGATCAAAATCGAGATGTTCAGGTTTTTTGAAAACATTTGACCGGTTAATTTTTACATATTCCGCGAAAGTTCCGTTGTCAGGCATACCAAGTATTTTGAAATATCTGCTTTGAAAATTTTCATCACTGCCCCAGTTAATTCCCGGATTTATTATAACTTCATCACCTCTTTCGAATTCATTTACATCTTTGCCAAAGGAATGAATTATTCCAGCGCAATCTGAACCCGGAACCACCGGTAATTTTATTTTCGGATATAATCCTTTTGCAATAAAAAAATCCCTTCTGTTAAATGAAGCGGAGTTTATCTTAACAAGTATTTCATTGCTGTTTATCTCCGGAAGGTCAATATCTTTTATAATGATATTTTTATTGAATTCGGAAGGAATGCCGGTTTGTGTCAACAGAATTGCTTTCATCAGATCTCAAGTTTAATGGAAATCGGACAATGGTCGCTGCCTGTTACTTCCGGATAAATCTTTGCTTCTTTAACCTTACCTGCCAGGTCTTCGGAAACCATAAAATAATCAATTCTCCATCCGACATTTCTTTCACGTGATCTAGTGATCTGATCCCAGTAAGTATATTGCTCAGGTTTGTTGTTGAATTTTCTGAAAATATCGACATATCCAAGATTGATAATTCTGTCAATCCAGTCACGCTCTTCGGGAAGAAAACCGGAGTTCTTTGTATTTTCCTTTGGTCTTGCAAGATCAATTTCCTTATGAGCAGTATTATAATCTCCAACGACTATAATTCCTTTTCTGTCCCTGTAATTTTTTTCAAGATAAAAAAACAGATCGTTATAAAAATCCAGTTTGTATTTAACTCTTTCCGGACCTCGCCCGCCGTTGGGAAAGTACACATTTGCCAGAACAAAATTCTCATATTCGGCAATAATAACTCTGCCTTCTTTATCAAACTCAGGATTATCGAATCCATTTTTTATGTGAATTGGTTCAATGTCAGAATAAATTGCAACACTGGAATAACCTTTCTTTTCAGCGGAAAACCAGTAAGACTTATATCCTTTAATATTTTTTACTGAATCAACAATCTGTTCAAGCTGGGCTTTGGTTTCCTGAAGACAGATAATGTTGCCTTTATGATTTGCAAACCAATCCATGAATCCCTTGTTCTGAACTGCTCTTATACCGTTCACATTCCAGGATATAATGTTTATATATTTATTTTTTTTGGCCATAAAATTTACTTCTATTTATATTAAAAATTAAAATTTTCTGAACAATCTAACTTTTACTGTTGTAATTCGGGAGATATTTGGGTTTAACTTCGTTCATAGGATTTTATTTATAAAGTTAAATAACTATTTTGAAAATTAATATTCATTTTAAATATGTTGACAAAAGTAAAATCCATAAACGAGTTATTCACTGAAGCAAAGGACTTTGACCTTGTAATTACAAGTGATGCGCCGCTTGCAACAGCCTTGAATAAGTTAGTGGAAAAGCCGAGACTTGGATATCTTGCAATGACACCAAAACAGATCGCGGCAAAATTTGCCCAGCTTTATTATGAAAAGCTGTATGAAAAATTTGATGTTGTTCTCAGATTAAGCCGGATCACAAACAAACCTGTTAAACTGATTCATCACTCGGTTGAAAAAATTTATGAGATCTGGATGTACAATGCAAAGCTTGAATTTACGGAACAATTTTTATCGAATGAAGAATTATCTTTAATAAAACATTTAAAGGAGATTGAAACTATTGAAACAGCAATGGAAAATTTCAACGAGGAATTCTACGGAGATAAAAGTATTGCTGTGATCGGTGAAGAGCTTTTCAGTCTGCTTGATCTTGAAGTATTGCCGAAGCGAGGCGCGCCTGCGAAAAAAATTGAAATATTCAAAGAAGGTGAATTCAAAATTGATAAAACATACATATTCCCATCAGCAGAGCAGCTTGTTAACAATATTTTAAAGCTTATAAATTCTGAAAATGCAGATCAAACTGCCATAGTTCTGGATTCAAGATCAGATCATCTTGAGATTTTAAAAGCAAGGTTCAAAGATGCCGGGATAAAAATTGAAATAAAAAATTATCTCAGCGATGAAATGTCTGTCAGAAATATAATTTTTTTAATAGAGCTTTCGTTCAGAGTTAACGAACTTAAAGTCGGGGAATTTCTTCCATTAGCCGTTGAATTTCAAATACCGGTAGATATAAAATACAGACATTATGATCTTTCGAATTTTATGAAACAAATAAACAATGATAAGAAATTAGAAAAACTATATGATTTTTCCCGGAATATTGTAAATCTTGATTATAAAAATTTACTTAAAGAGCTAAAGACAGATTTCAATTTTGATATCAATAAAGAATTCACAGAACTTCTTGAATTACTCGAGTATAATGAGTCTAAAATTACAGAAAGCAATTTAATTGATCTTAAATATTTCCTAAAGGAATTTAACATAGAAATAAACTCCGAGAAATCAGGCGTCCTTTTTGTTAATGCTCAGAACTCTGCTTTCATCGACAGACAGATAATATTTTATCTGGGATTAGACAATACCTGGATGACATTATTCCCTGATAAAGAATATCTGAATAAGGAAGAAGAGGAATCGAAAAATCTGAAAAGATTTCAGATACTTATTCAGCAGGGGAAAAAGAGATTTTACTTTGTTCAGAATATTATAGATTATAAGGAAGTTTTACCCTGTTATTATTTTATGACGCTTTCAGGAATTGATACGGAAAGTTTCTTAAATGATTACTTTAATCCGGTTCGTTTTCAGATCGAGAGATCTTCGAATGAATATAAAGGAAATAAGAGAAAATCTGCCGGGCAGAAGAAAGAAGTTTTATCTGCGCTTTCTCCGTCGAGTCTGAATAAATATTTCAAATGTCCGAAATTATATTCTATCAATAAACTTTTACCTGACGAGGATCTGCCTGTTTTTAAGAAAGGTACTCTGCTACATGAATTTGCAGAACTATATTTCCATCATCCGGAATTCACAAATGATAAATTTCAAAAGGTACTCGAACTAATGGTAAAAAAAATGTCAGTATTTTTAAATAACAATAATGAAGAGTATATAAAATCGGGTTTAAAGATAGGAATGGATTCAATAAAGAAATTTATAGATGAGCGTTCCATAAAAAAATCGTTGCTTCCATTTCCAAAAGAGGCAGATAAAAACGAACTGATGGCAGATCTTAAAAAAGACAGAATATATTCGAACACGGAAAACTGGCTCACTGATAAAGACATTACACATATTACAGGAAAGATCGATTTGCAGTATGAAAACAATATTATAGATTATAAATCTTCAAATGAAAGGAGAACAGAATCGAAAGTAACTCTTCAGTCAAATCTTGATTACATTAATCTGAATGAATCAGACGATTTTGATTTTCAGGCAATTTCATACATTACTTCAAAAAGCAGAGAGTTCAAAGAAGTTAATTTTATATACAATTTCATTTTAAACAATTATAAGAGACAAATTGATGAAAATCAGAAAGAGGTTAAAAATCTTACAAAAATCAAATATATACCTTTGACATTCACTGAATATATTTATTCGGAAAAAGCGTTTGATATTATAAAGTCTGACAAAATTGGAGAGAAATTATTGGGAATACTTGGATATGAAAATTATAAACATGTATTGGACAATTTAAATCTGAGCAGTAATGAATATTTTGATAAAGAAATTTTAAATAATAAAATAATCGAAGTTACAAATTCAGTAATCAGTGATTTGGGAATGAGCTTCAATAGTTTTGGCAATAAGAAACAGGAAACATTTAACGAAAATTTAAGAAAAACATTATCAAGGTACATTTATAATTTCAGGACAGGTGCCGGAGAAACAGGGATGCTTTACAAAGATGATGTGGAAAAATTCAAAGGATTAGTAAATAATAAACTGACAGAAATGAATAAATATTTAAACTCATCTTTTCCATTTGAGCCTGTATTTGGCTCGAGGGAAATTTGCAGATTCTGTGACTATTTAAATTTATGTACGGGGAATAAACTATGGCATTAAAATCAAAGGAAAATACGCAGGAAAATCCGCAGGATGAATTAATAAATTCGACAGAAGGAATATATTTAGTCGATGCCGGAGCAGGTACCGGAAAAACATATTCAATTGTGAAACGATATGAAAAGATAATTGACAAAGAGACAAATCCTGAAGATATATTGCTGATAACATTTACAAACAATGCAGCAGAGCAGATGAAGGAAGAGGTAATAATAAAACTTAAAGACAGGATCGGGATAAGTAAATTATTAGAAGCGCCGATCATGACATTCCATTCTTTCTGTTCGAAATTATTAAAAACATACGGAACAAGTTCACCTTCTTATCTGGGACTTGATGAATATCTGCCCGGAAATTTCAATGTTCTGGAGGAGGATTCATTTGAAAAGGAATTATTCAGAAAATACTTTCTTGAATTTTCTAAATTGAATGCTTCTAAATACAGAGAAATACTTTATGCATTTGAAGGTCAGGAAGAAAACATACTGAAAATAATTAAGAAGCTTTGCAGCATCGGAATATTCCCGACATCAAAGGGCTGGAAAGAAGATGACAGAGAAAAATTAGAAGGAAATATAAAAGAGTATTCGGAAAGATTTGACAGATTAAATGAGGCAGTTCCCGGGAAAAAAAAAGATGAAGTACAAAATTTATTATATAAAAAATTCAAAACAGCTATGACAGATAAGCTGTATGCGGATTTTAAAAAGGATAACATTTTCAGTGAAACGACAATAAAACCTGAAGCAAAAGATGAGATCTTTAACGATGACAGACAGGAAGAATATATTGAATTTATGAAGGACATATATTTTTCATACATACAATATCTGTTAAAGAGGAATTTAATTAATTTCGAGTTTATGATAATGTTTGCATATTTGATATTGATGAATGATAAGAATGCGAGAAAAAAAATGCAGTATGAATATGTAATGATAGATGAATTTCAGGATACAGACGAGTTACAATTCAAGATCATAATGCTGTTATGTAAAAATGTAAATGGGAATGCAAATCTTTGTGTAGTAGGCGACTGGAAGCAGGGAATTTACGGATTCAGAAATGCGCAGATCGAAAATATAACAGAGTACGGCAATAATCTAAAGCTTTATAAAAAAGAACTTAACGGAGATGAATTAAGAATTGAATATGAAACCGGTGAATTCAAAAAAATTATATTTGAGATAAATTACAGAAGTTCGGAAAGCATATTGAAATTCAGTAAACTCACACTTTTAACAAAAGGCAGCGGAGAAGATGAAGTCGATGAGGAAAAAGTCAACGAAAATTTTAAAGAGATATTAAAACCGGGAAGGGAAATTGATGATCTGACAGAAATAAAATTTTATCAGGCAGAAAACAGACTTGATGAATACCAGCTGGTTTTAAAAAAAATATCCGAACTTGTAAACGAAAAAGGTAAATATAAAATACGGGTCTTTGATAAAAAATCAGGAGAAGTAATTGAAGAAAGGAATATTAAATATTCAGATATTTGCGTGTTATCAAGAAAAACGAAGTTTTGTCTCGAACTGCAGAGAGAGGCATTGAGAGCCGGAATACCTTTGAATTTCAGAGGCGGACTGGAAATATTTGCAAGTGAACAGGGAGTTTTGGTTTTGGGTTGGTTAAGATTAATGGTAAATGAAGATGATATTTCCGGCTGGATACCTGTACTTGATAAAGAAGGATACAGTTATACGGAAATAAAAAATATTAAAAAAAACATATCAGAGAAAAATGAAAATTCCAATAAATTATTTCCGGATCTGCCGGAAGATCTGAACGAATTTTTAAATCATTTAAGAAAATTAAGAAACAATATATTGTTTGCAGTAGAAGCAATATTAAGCAGATATAAATATCATGATGTGACAGGAAATAAAATTATCTCAGTTATTCAGGGCTGGATGAATACGGAATTGTTTTCACTGAATGATCTTATTCAGATAATAGACAGATCAGCTCAAACAAGAGTGGAAATTGACTTTGGCGTTTCAACCGATGCTGTGCTGACACAGACAATTCACAAATCCAAAGGACTTGAATATCCGGTTGTAATACTTGCAAATGTAAATGTCAGTAACTTTCCCGATACTAAAGGTGAGCAGGGGAATTTTATATATAATACAATGTCAGGATTAAGAGCTAAAACTTTTTTCGGAACGAACGGAAAGTATTTTTACAAATATAATAACTGGAGAACGGATCTTGTGAACGCAGTTGCAAGAAATACTGATAAAGATGAAGAAAGAAGATTGTTATATGTAGCTGTGACGAGAGCTAAGCAATATTTGTATATAACTTCTTACAATCCATCTTACTTTTTTTCTGAACTTGCAAAGACATCGGACAAAGAGATCATTCAGCATTTTAATTATGAAATCGTAAAAGCTGAAACTGAAAAATTATTAACTAATATTGAGATCAGTATAGATACAGCTTTGGAGAAAAGTAAAGAATTCATTTCTCCTCATAGTCTGATGGAAGAAATCAATGCAGATAATTTAATTACAGAAATTGATAAAAAAGAAAATTCCGTGAATTTAGAAAAAAAGAGTCTGGAATTTGGACTGATGATTCACAGAATTGCCAACCGTCTCGCAAACGGGATAAGTGTTGATTCAGAGCTTCCGGAAACCGGGAAAATTAAAAAATATTTAGCCGGATTGAATGCATATGAACTAAAAGCTGAAGTTGATTTTCTTTATCCTGATAATGAGAACGGAAGTAACAGTATAATAAGAGGAACGATAGATCTTCTCGCATTTAAAGAAGATGAAATCATTGTAATTGATTATAAAACTGATTCATCAAAAAATAATCTGGAAAAATATAAATTACAATTATCCATTTATATAAAAGTAGTTAAGAGTATTTACAAAGATATGAAAGTGAGAGGAGAAATATATTTTGTTTGTCTGGATGAAGTTGTAGCAGTTAACAGTTAACAGTTAACAGTTAACAATCAGGAATTGGGGATTATGAATTAGGAAAAATTTGATTTATAATTATAAAAAAACATTATTCGAAATCTTTTATACGGTCTTCCAGCCAGAGTTTTATACCGAACTGATTGAAATTAATCTTTTCAATATCTTTTTTTATTTTTTCAAAATTGAATCCGGATTTTTCGTTATTGTTACCGGTTTTAAATTTAATAAGATCTCCGGTTATACTGATAAAATCATTGAAAGCTTTTCTCTGATATTCAATAAAATTTTTTTCACGTGCCAGATAATGTTTGAATGAATCTATCATATTTAATGCCTGTTCAAAATATCCCATTTCAAAATTTATCTGAAGCAACAGAAGTTTTACCTGAATTTTTATAATGAAGCTCGGGAAATTAGTTCGCGAAAGCAGATCCATTGCTGAAGTAAGATCACCTTTTTTATAATTAATGAATGCATTGCAAAAATTCAGAGTACTTTCTTTTTCCTCAGTAAGTTTGTCTTTGAACGTATTTATATAATTTTCAGCCCAATCAAATTCATTTACACGCAGAGCGATTTTCACATGATTAAGAAAATCCATGTAAAGAATTTTTCCCAGCTCTATAGTGCCCGAGTCAAAATTTTCTTTTGATAACAGAAAATGTTCGTATGCAAATTCAGTGCTGCATTTATTATTATAAACATCTGCGCAATAACCTGCCATGTGCAGAAAATACATATATTTATCATATTTATTAAATTCATCGAAATGTTTTTCTTTCAGAGCTTTAAGTTCGAAAAAATACTTTTCATCGCTTTCTTTTTCCAGGAGAATAATATAATAATAAAGAAGGATAGTTGGATATTCTTCATTTTTATTATTTTTAATATAACTTAAAACTTCATCCAGCATCTTCATATCAAAGGCATAATTATTCTGCTTTGTTTCATGCAGCATAATATTATAAAGTCTCAGAAGTCTGATAATGGAATAATTTGCAAAAAAATCAAGCTGATCCTGGAATAAATTAAAATGAGCATTCGGTTCTTTTGGTGAATAAAAAGACTTAAGTTCTTCGGTGATCTCTAATTTTGAGAGAAAATAATGTTCATCTTTAGCCGGAGTTTCATCAAGCTTTTTCTCAAAAGCGTTATATAACTGTAGAAACATATTATCAAGATTTCTGTCGCGGTATTGTTCGAGCAGGATCTTTGTTTTCATATCAGGATTATTTCTGAAATGGTCAACAGCAAGAAACTCTTTGCCGAGAGCCAGGAGATCTGAAATTATATTTTTCAGCTTGAAATAATTATAATTTTCGCCGGGAAAAACCTTTTTATAAATATTTTCATTTGTGAAATTACTGTTTTCAAATTCCGGATAATACTTTTTTAAAGAATTCAGTAATGAGATCACTTTTAGATTTTTATTAAAGAGAGGAGAGGATACAAATTCACTAAAAAACCTGAATTCCTGACTTGAAAGCGACTTTAGAAGAAGAATAAGCTTGGTGCTGTGCATTAATTAAGTATAAATTTTCTAAAATTTCAAACAGAAAAACTGCTAAAATGAACCAGAAACAGACTATTTGAATATATAATCAAAATTAATACATTAAAAATTTTCTAAAAACGTAAATATTTTTCTTTGACAAATCATTCGAATAAAGGTAGTTTTGTAATAAATGGCGTAACAGATGTTTTATTCAGAGATTTTCATTAAAAATTATACCTCCCTGCTGCTTTTTCATTTGTAAAACATCGTACGCCATACGAACCTAACTAAGTTAGTTATGTTTACATTTATCTTAAGCAAAGGGAGGTTTATTTACACTTTAAGATTAAATTATAAATAATAAAAGTTAAAAATATATTAAAATTAAATTAAAATCTTCTGAAAGGAGAAAAATGAAAATAATTAAAAGCTTCGCATTAATTTTGATTTCCGGAATTTTAATGATCGGGATAAGCCCGGAGTTTACTTATTCTCAGAAATCGATGAAAAAGGTCAGACCGACAGAACCAAATGTTAAAAGTGAAAAAAGACAGAACAGGTCTGAAATTCCCAAACCAGTTGTAAAAACCAAACCTGCAGGACCATTTATCAAAGGTTCAAAGAAACTGAGTGAGTCAGAGGTTTCACAATTAATAACCAGAAATAAAAATTCTTATAAAAAGAATTCAAGAGGAACATGGCTTCTACAGGAAGATTTTGAATCCGCAAATTTTCCTCCTTCGGGATGGACTGTAAGCAGCGGAGCTCAGGAATGGAATCAGTCTGTCTACAGCAGCAACGGAATTGGAAATTACAGCATGTTTTATTCCAGCTGGAATTGCAATTACTCAAACAATACCATTTATTCTCCTTCTTTTTCGCAAACCCAGAACGGAGATGTATTAATTTTTGATTATGCTTATGCACCATGGAATGACGGGAATAATGATTATTATGACGATCTTGAAATTTTTTATTATGATGATAACAGTTCAAGCTGGTACAGTCTTGTTTATTATTTCGGAACTGAACTTCAGACATCACCGGGTACAAATAACTATTTTGAGCCATTAAGTTATGAATGGGGAACAAAGCAGATTATTATCCCTGCAGGGGCGACAGAAATTTATTTTCAGGGAATTGAAAACTGCAGTAATAATCTTTACATAGACAATATTCGTATTGGAACTCCGATAATTAACGGAAACTGGGTATTGCAGGAAGATTTTGAATCAGGAAATTTCCCTCCTTCGGGATGGAATGTGATTTCCGGAAATACACAATGGGATCAGTATAATGTCAGCGGTTACGGATCCGGTAACTACAGTATGTTTTATTCTAACTATATATGTAATTATTCAAACAATATAATTTATACTTCAAATTTCAGTTCTCCTACTCAATTTGGAGACAAGCTGACATTTGATTATGCATATGCACCATATGATGACGGTAATATTTATTACGATGATCTTGAAATTTATTATTTTGATGATGTTAATCAGACCTGGAATAGTCTGGAATATATTAGCGGATCAAGTCTGCAAACTGCTCCCGGGACAACTAACTATTTCGTGCCTATGGGTAATGAGTGGGGAACAAAATCTATTAACATTCCTGCAAACGCTTCTGCTATATATTTTCAGTCATGGGAAAACTGCTCCAATAATTTCTTTATAGATAATATATTTGTCGGAAGTCCGCCTGCTAACGGCAATGAAGCATCTGTTGAAAAAATCTGGGCAAAAGGAAAGCTCCCGCTTGTTTACGGAGTTCCTGACAAGATCTCGGCATTGATAAAGAATAATTCAGGAAGCCCGATGACTAATCTGAAAGTATATCTGAATATTTCAGGTGCAAATATATTATCTGATTCATTGACAATTCCCAGTATAAATGCCGGAGATACAATGCAGGTTGACTTCAACGGGTTCATGCCGATATTGAACGGATTTTCAACTGTAACTATTTCAGTTCCTGATGATGATGACAATTCGAACAATATGAAGGAATCATTTACACAGGTAAATTCCAATTCAATCAGATATGTAGATTCAAACTGCTGTAACGGTTCGGTAGGATATTTAGGAGAAGCATCGTTCTTAAATAAATACACCATGTCCGGGCAGGGTCAGATAAGAAAAGTTAAAATTAAAATTTCGGGAAGCGGGAATGAAGATCAGATGGTATATGCTGTAGTAATGGATCATACCGGTACAATTGTAGGTAAATCACAAAATTACAAAATTCAGCCTTCTGATCAGGGAAAATATAAAACTTTTGATATTTCAGATCCGAAGCCATTTATTGTTAACAATAACATTTATTATGTTGGAATAGCACAGACACAGTATTCAGGCAACGGATTTGCATTTTCTCCTCAGGAGTTCTTATCGGATGTTCCGGCAAGACCTGAAGCAAATTACGGAGGCGGAATTGCTCCGGTTGGTACACAATCATATACATTTGAATTTTCAAGAGAATGGGGATTTAATTTTGCAATAGAAGCTGAGATCGGAAATCAGGTCACGATTGATGCCGGAGTATCGGATCTGGGATTAACTTATGATCAGTATTTCTCAAGTACAACATACAGTCCTGTCGGAAAAGTATTCAATGCCGGAACAGGATCAGCAACATTTACAGTTAACAGAAAGATCACTCCAGGCGGATATACAAGTACAAAATCAGTTACGGGATTAACTTCCGGCAGCAATGCAAATGTAACATTTGATCCTTGGACATTTACTTCAGGAACCACATATACAGTCAGAGATTCTGTGATTTTATCAGGTGACGGGAATATTTCAAATAATGTGTTGTCGTCTTCAGTTACTCCGAAGATAGCTAAACAAATGTGTGTTTTATGGCAGAATCAGGATGACAGAGACAGTTTGGTAAGGGCAATTAACAGTGACGGTAGATTTGCAAATAATTTTGATACTGTGAGAATGAATTACACCGGTACATACAGACCATGGAAATATGTTTTTGCAAATTTCAGAAATCAGTCCAACTATGCACCATGGACAAGAGATTCTCTCAAAGCATATCTTGACAATTCAACCGCAGGAAATAAAAAGTCTTTAATAGTTTTTGGAAATGCCATTGCATTTTATAATGATCCTAACATTACTTTCACTTCTCCGGCAGATTCTATTTTTTACAGACAATATCTGAAATCAAGTACAATATCTGATAACTGGCCTTTGACGGTAACAGACAGTGAAAGTAAATTCAGAGGAATAGGATTATTCGGGGGAATCAGTCAGGATTCATTATCAGATCCGGATTCACCGGAGTTAATTAAACCTGTAAACGGCGGAACCGCAGCCATGAAACCAATGTCAGTAACTGGTAACGGAAATGATTCATGCAATGCAGTCAGTTATACAGGAGCAAATTACAATACATTCTTCATGACAAATAAATTTGCAAGTTTAAGATCCACATATCAGTCACCGCTTGACGGTCCGGTTTTAATATATACAAAGATCATTGACTGGTTATTGAATTCAGGTACCAATGCTAAAGTACTTGATATAAAAATATTTCCGGAAGGATTATATGATGTAAATACAAACACAATTGTACCTGATACAATAAAAGTTTACCTCAGAAATGCGACATCACCATTTGCAAAAGTTGATTCAGGAAAAGTAAATCTAAGTTCATCAGGACATGGGACAATAATTTTTAACAATGCATCTAACGGAGTAAATTATTATCTGCAGGTAATTCACAGAAATTCCATGGAAGTCTGGAGCGGAACTCCAAAAATGTTCACGGGAAATTCACTTTCATATGATTTCACAGATGCATCAGGAAAAGCGTATGGAGATAATATGAAATTATCCGGAGTTTCATGGCTCATGTTCGCAGGGGATGCTG
>DAIPYE010000065.1:12475-15510 GCA_036782915.1 Bacteroidota bacterium
TTCGGAACAATAGACGCATCGGATCTGGCTTTGATCGAGACAGCCGCTGGAAATGGAGATGCCGGTTATATTAATGCAGATCTAAACAATGACTTATTTGTAGATGCTTCTGATCTGTCGTTGGTGGAAAACAATGCAGCGATCGGGGTATTTCTCCTTACACCAGAGAATTCATTGTTATCAAATACACAGGCAGACAATATTTTTAATAATATAAGTACAGAATCGAAGATCGATAATGAAATCTATGAAAGATTTAAAAACGAACAAAGGAAGCAAGTGGGATTTCAGTTAAAGGACTGAACAAAATAAACATCAGCAAGTAATCTGAATTCAGAAATGAATTTAAGTTAAAACCGAGCCGGATAAAAATTCCGGTTCGGTAAAAGCTGTAGTGTAAAAACCCCTTTGAACAGATGAAGGTTTAAAAAGTTAGAATTTATAAGAAAAATATCAAACAACTTCTGAAAGGAGATTTAAAATGAAAAAATTATTTTCAAAATCAGTTTTATTTTGCTTTTTGACAATGCTGATAAGCGGAACAGCATTTTCAGCAAATGAATATTACAGAAGCATAGCATCAGGTAACTGGAATGCGACAGGTACATGGCAGATGTCAACAAACAGCGGCGGAACCTGGATTGCAGCAACCGGTGCACCGACAGATACAAGCGGTGTAATAACTATTCAAAGTCTGAATACAGTTACCGTAACTGTAAGCGTAAATGCTGACCAGCTTGTTGTAAATAGCGGCGGGACAATTTCAATTAACGCTGCTGTATTTCTGACAATAAAAGACGGAAGCGGTAATGATCTGTTTTTAAACACTGGAGGTTTTATTTCGGGAGCCGGAACACTTCAGACACAGGGAACGGATGTAACAATGGATCTGAGAGGGACAGGGTTAACAGCGGCATGTAAAGTAAATACCGGAAGAACAAATGTATATGATGCAACGGTTGCATCAGCAATCTTTAACGGAACTCTGACAATAGATGCCGGCGCAACTTTAGCCATAGTAGGCGGTGGTTATCCTGTTACAACAAGGAATACAGTAACAAACAACGGAAAAATCACCAGCAGCGGCGGATTTTTTATAATTAAAAGTGCTTCTTTTATAAATAATGATACTGTCAGAGGGTCAAATGTTTATTTTGATTCGACTACTTCATTGTCAGGCACAGGAAAATATACAGCAAATAATATTGAAGTCAGAACCGGAGGAAATTTATCTCTTGCAAATAATCTCACTTTTTCCCCTGTAACAAGTTTTTCCGTAAATAACGGTGGGATATTAAATCCTAATACAAGAACATTTACACTAAATACAGGAACATTTTATGCAAACAGCGGAGGAACAGTTTCCAATTCCGGTATTTTTCAGACGCAGGGAACTGTAAATATGATTGTAAAAAGCGGTTCGGATTTTTTAGCACCTTTTAAAGTGAATACCGGAACGACAACATCAAGAGATGAAAGTGGTTCTTTTACAGCTGATTATAAAGGAACAATTACGGTTGATGCCGGAGCAATACTTACTACGCCCGGCGGCGGCTATTCAAACAGAGCTTATGGGAATGTAACAAACAACGGAACAATCACAGGGAATAATTTCATTATGAGAGGTGCGCTTTTAACAAATAACAGTAATATTTCTCCGAGTACACTGAATTTTGATTCCGTTACTTCACTGGCAGGCGCAGGTACTTATACTGCAAGTCAGATAAACATTAACAGCACAGGAAATGTAAAAGTATTAAATAACTTATCGTTCTCTCCCGGAAATTCTTTTAATGTGAATACCGGCGGAATATTTAATCCGAATTTAAAAACATTTACTTTTACATCGGGATCTATCATAATCAACAATGGCGGTACTGTTACAGGAACTATCGGGGATGCGGCTATAATGCAGACACAGAATAATGTTTCATTTATTTTCAGAAACGGTTCTTCATTTAACAGCGCAATAAGAGTTAACACCGGTATTTTAACTGCTTATAATGATCAGCCTCCTTATGTAGGAATATTTTATGGAAATATTATAGTTGATGCCGGAGCTACACTTACCCAACCTGCAGGAGGTTATACAACTCAGGCAAGGAACAGTGTCTCAAACAGCGGAACAATTACATCTCCCGCAGGAGGTAATAATTTTAGTATGAGAGGCGGAAATTTTATTAATAATGGTTCGGTCACTTGTCAGACATTAAGTTTTGACTCTACCACTACACTTCTTGGAACAGGGACATACACTTCTCAAAACATTGGAATTGGATCAACGGGAAATGTATTACTTGGTGTAAACGTAACTATGTCACCAACTTCCGGTTTAACTGTCAATACAGGCGGTATATTAAATCCAAACACAAGAACATTTACAATAAATTCAGGATATTTAGCAGTAAATAATCTGGGCACAGTTGCAAACTCCGGTTTGGTTCAGACTCAGGGAACTGTGAGTGTGGTTAGCAGAAACGGTTCAGTTTTCAATGCGCCATTTAAAGTAAATTCCGGAACTACATCTGCGTACAATGATCAGTCACCTTATTTTGCGGTTTTTAACGGACCCATTACTGTTGATGCCGGAGCAACATTAACCGGTGGTGCAGGCGGTTATACTCTGCAGGCAAACAATACAGTAACAAACAACGGTACAGTTACAACAGGAGGTACGCATAATTTCAGAATGAAAGGTTCTTCTTTTGTTAATAATAATGTTTTCGGAGGTTACGCCCTAACTTTTGATTCAACTACAACAGTTTCCGGAACCGGTCCTGTTACCAATAACTTTATTACAATCGGCGGACTTGGTAATGTTTCTCTGGGAAGTAATTTTACTTTCTCTCCAACAAGTAATATGAATATTTTAAACGGAGGAATTTTAAATCCAAATGGTTTTACATTAACTGCAATCGGGAATTTTTATTTTCAAAATGGTTCAAATGTTACAAGCTCAGGTACGTTTAGAACTCAAGGCGCAACTCAATTGATTGCCAAATCCGGTTCAAATTTTAACGGCTCTTTAAAAGTAA
>DAIPYE010000066.1:0-15346 GCA_036782915.1 Bacteroidota bacterium
TCAATGAAAAGTTCCATGAACCATTTGTAAACTTCGTCCGGATCAAATTCAAAGTAACATAAAATTGCCCAGTATCATTAATCTTTCTATATGATGACAATAACCGGTCTTTAATATTTTTTTTATTGTTGTATCAACAGGCTCAATGCCTGTAGTACCGTTATAAAAAGATGGGGGAATTTTTTTATTGAAATTCCAGAAGTTTGCAGTTCGCTCTTCAGTTCCTTTGTATTCATACACTCCGCGTATAAATTCTCTCCAGCCAATTATCTGACGAATAAAACCTTCCAGTGAATTAAGAGGAATTCCATTTGATGATCCGTATTTCAGTGCTTCATCTATAATCTGTAATGGAGTAAGTAAGCCGATATTGAGCATTGGAGTAAGCATTCCATGGTGCAGAATATTTTCATTATCAACTATTGTATCTTCATATTCGCCGAATTCATTAAACCTGTTTTGCAGAAACTGTTTTAACCATTCTTTACTTTCCTGATGTGTGGTCGCGTAAATAAATTTTCCGGAAATACTTCCGTAATTATCTGCAAAATTTTTTTCAATGTATTCAACTGCTTCTTTATAAAAATTATTAACGGCAGGAAATTTAATTTCGGGAGCAGATTTATTTTTTGGGTATTTCAATCTGTTTTCTGCATCATAACTCCATTTGCCGCCAACCGGTTTTTTATTTTGATCAATTAATATGTTTAGCTTTTTGCGTTGCTGAATGTAAAAATCGGTTTGAAAAAATTTTGATTTAGTACCAAAATAGGATTCTAAATCAGTTGAAGTATTGATGTATAAAGGACTTTCAAGTTTGTTTATTTCAATTTTAAATTTTTTACAGGTTTGATTAATTCTTTTTTCAAGCAGATAATCACATACGTTATAATAGTATATTTGATTTACTTTTTGCTTACTGAGATAAGCCAGAAAATCACGAACATCGTTTCTTTTATCTCTTTTATCAATAGCTTCGATATAGTTGATCTTAATCTTGTTTTCCTTTAAATAGTTTTCATAGTATTTCATGCTTGCCCTGTGAAGAACTAATTTATTCTTATGAAATTTGTATTGATTAAAGTACAAATACTCTTCTATTAAATATACTTCATCAGCATTTTTTAACTGGCTCAGATCCTGAAAAAGCTGATGCGGAAATACTATAAATACAGTTTTTACTTTCATTTACTTTGATTTACTTTTCAATCTTTACACCTCTCTTTCCCAAGCACTAGAGTCTGTGTGAAAAATTAGTTTAAAAGATTTACCTCAAAGACTCGAAGGCTCAAAGAATCATATTTAATTGTTTTTAACTTAGAGTCTTTGAGACTTCGAGGTTAATTCTTCGTTTCACACACTCCCCATAGCTTGGGAAAGGTTGAAATTGATAATTATTTTTGACAACAAACTTATCACTTCAATTTGCTTTAGCAATTTCACATATCATTCCTTTAAAAATAAATCCATGAAACGGAAGAACGGCATACCAGTAAATTCTGCCAGATAATCCTAAAGGTCTGAATGTTGCTGTCTGTGTCAGATTATTGTTTTTGTCAATTTTGAATTCTAACCATGCTTCGCCCGGCAGTTTCATTTCAGCATAAAGCAACAGCCGTTTTTCCTGTTTGTCCGCTAAAAGCACACGCCAAAAATCAAGTGCGTCACCTGCGGCTATTTCTTTGTCACTTTTTCTTCCTCTGCGCATACCAACGCCTCCGATAATCTGATCTAATAATCCTCTTATTTCCCAAAGCCAGTTGCCGTAGTACCAGCCGGTTTTACCGCCGATAGCCCAGATTTTTTCTAGTGAAGATTCGCTGTTTTCAAGCTTAGTAAACCGTTTATCTATGAAACAACCGTTTACAGGAACTTCTATAAAATTGGAAATACCTTTACTGAATATTTTACTTGTCTGCGCATCCTTCCAGCTTGAAAGTACCTGGTTTTGTTCTATTTTGTCAAATGCCATTTTGATGGATGTGTCATAATCAATCAGTTTAATGCCAAGCAACATTGCTAAATTATTTGGTTTGCAGGTCACTTCAATTTTCATGCTTTTTACAAGATTTTTTGCAAGTGCAAATGAAGTTGCAGTAACAAAATATAACCAGTAAGAAGATATTTGCGGAGTCATAACAGGTACGATAATGATTCGCCTCTTTAATCCACGTATCTTTGCAAACCGAAGAAGCATTTCTTTATAACTTAAAACATCAGGCCCGCCAATATCATAACTTTTATTGTAAGTTTCTGTTCTGCCGATCACACCAATCAAAAATTCAATTACATTCCGGATAGCAATTGGCTGACATTTAGTTTTCAGCCAGCGAGGTGTGATCATAAAAGGTAATTTCTCCACTAAATCGCGGATGATTTCAAATGAAGCACTTCCTGATCCAACTATTATACCGGCTTTTAAAGTGGTGAGCGCAAACTTAGAATCTGCTAAAACGCTTTCCACATTCTTTCGTGATGTTAAATGTTTTGACAACTCATCAGCATTGCTGATCCCGCTCAGGTATATAACCTGTCGGGCATTTGTTTGTTCAATTCTATTTTTAAAATTAGTTGCGCATATTTCCTCCATACTTTCAAAGTCTCCGCTTTGCGTTGACATGGAATGAATGAGGTAATAAGCTGTATCAATATCTTCCGGAATATTCTTTAAACTATCCTTGTTTAAAAAATCTGCTTCAATTACCGTCAGATTCGAAGTGAGATAATTTTTTTTATTAAATCTGTTTTTATCTCTTACGCAGCAAATTACTTCATGTCCGTTTTCCAGTAAAACGGGCAATAATCTTTGAGCAATATATCCGGTAACTCCGGTGAGTAAAATTTTCATAAATAAAATTTTCCGAATCGCTTCTCTAATGCAACAGTTCTGTAATTGAATATTTGCTGAAGCTGATCTTTTATTATTAATGAATTTGCAAATGCGCCTAAAATACCAAATGGCGGTTGATAGGTTACAATATCTGTCATTAATACACCGCCTTCAATGGCTTTAATTTTATGCTGATGATGCCACATTGAGTAAGGACCTATCCTTTGTTCATCAACAAAATATTCGAAATCTTTAACATGCGTTATCTCTGTAACCCAGTTTAGTTTTATGCCAAGCAGTGGACTTACCTTGTATGAAATTATCATTCCCGGATACATTTTTTCTTTGCCGGTATTGCTCGTTATAATAAAACCCATATGATCAGGAGTTATTTCCTTTAAATTAGCAGGCGATGAAATAAAGTCCCAGACTTCTGTGATCGTCGCAGGTAATTTTTGTTTTTTAATTAATTGATAAAATGCCATTATTATTTTTATATTTTTAATGTAGAAAAGCCGCCATCCACATGCATGATCTGTCCTGTTATCCATCCTGACTTTGGAGAAAGTAAAAACTCAGCCATATAAACAAATGCTTAATTTAAGACGACATCCGCTTAATGTTAAAATTTATACATTAAAAAACCCGCACTTACTGCGGGTTTTGATTAATTCAGTTTAAAAAATATTTATTAATTATTTGCTATAATAGATGCACCAAGTTCCTGCGTTCCTGTAGCTCCGACAAATCCACGGGCATAAACTGTATAGATCTTTCCATTCGCTAAAGTAATGTTTGGAAGAGAAAGCACTACTGTTGTAGTTCCTGCCAGTCTTACTTCAAGATTATATGTTCCTGCCGGCACAGGTGTGAAAGCAGAGAATTCCTTAAAAGTATAATCCGGGAAAAGAACCGGACCGCCTGTTACAGCTATATCAACAGCGGGAGCATTTGGAGATAAATGTATAAATCTTACGTGAGAGTTTCCGCTTGCAGGAGCTGTAAGATTATCCTCTACCCTGATAGCTGAAATTTTATTTACAGAATCAACAGCAAAAATTGAATAATTTGCGCCTTCAGCAAATGGTAATGTTGCGTCTATGACAGTAGTTGAAGTTCCGGTTACATTAACTCTGATTCTGTTATTCCCGACATTCAATGCTGTATATGGCAATGAAGCAAGATATGGTACATTTGTTGCAACTACAGCATCTCCTACAAGAATATCAACATTCGGAGCATTAGGTGAAGCATGTGTTACTGTTGTTTTTGGACTAACAACCGGCGTTGTTGTCATTGTGTTTTCATCATCATCCGAGCAACCTGACAGAACTGTTAATGATGTAAATGTGAAAACTGTTACGATAACCATTTTGTAAAATCTCATTACTTTTTGTTTAACCATTTGTTTATCCTTTCCTGTTTTTATTTTATTGGAATAAAAAGCATAACTTTTAAAACGTGCAAAACGTTCATTTTCCAATGTTAAGAAATTGTAAACAAATTTGTGCGTATGCGAAATGTCAATTTTTATAATATTCGGGAAGGGGAATAGTCTCTAAGGATCACAGGCTGACTGAGGCCGGACGTGTGTTTTAATACAGTTTCACTGATAATATGGGATTATTTGCCAATAAGGAAAGCTATCAGGCGGGATCACTAATAACTAAAAAGTATCCAGCGACACGCTGATAAATGTTTTGTTTGCATTGTCATAAAGATTATTCAGTCTCCATGCAAAATCTATTCTTATAACATCAAGTATTCTGCTTATACCGAATCCTGCTTCCATATAAATATTGTTTGATACTGTAAATGATTTATAAGCGGCAAGTTGGTAATTCGAATTTGAAATTTCATTTCTTCCGGCATTGAAAAATCCGACCAGATTCCAGTTGCTCATAAAAGGAATTCCTCCCCATAAAAGCTTCCCGAAATTATTGTTAAAATTCAGATAATATAACCGGTCACCTAAAAACTGCTGATATTCCAGAGCATAAAATCCCATCCCGATGTCAAGTGTCCCTGTATTTGTTTTAAAATATGCCAGAGACTGAAACGGAACGTCTCCGTTCATTATCTCACCGCCGATCTTATACCGGATATTTATATACCTGTTAAAATAATTTTGTCCTCTTATGGAAGCAGAAAACGATCTGTAATTATAAGTGCTTGTAAAAATTCCGATTCCGGAAAATTTAAATCCAAAATCAAGTATCGGATAATTCGAATATCTTAATCTTGAGATATCACCGTCACCCCAGTCGATGGATCTGAATTCATTCGGATCTAAAGTAAAACCAACTCCGAAAACTCTCTGATAGGCGTCATTAATTTCCGGATTTGCAATGAACTCCACATCTTTTTTCCTGATACTGTAATTTGTGTTTTTATAAGCTGTCGTCTGACCTTCCTGATTATAATTGATACCCGCCGAAAACTGAGGAATTATCCTGTATTTTGCGCCGATATTGTATCCCGATGTATAAAAATAATCCAGATTATCCAGCTTGTTGAATAACGCAGTAAAAGTATTATAAAACTGTGAAACGCCAGGCAGTACAGGATAAGACAGAGGCTGAAGCTTTTTGTAAATTTCCGCATTAACTGTGAAACGCCTGTCACTGAAAAATCTCTGTGTATAGGCGATATTGAATTTACTTTTCTTATCTGATGTACCATAAATGAATTCAGTATTGAACTGGAGTCTTCTCTGCTTTCCTACATAATTCAGATTCAATCCGAGAGCGCTTCCTTCAACTCTGTTAAAATGATAATAATCTATCGTGCTTGAAGATAAATACTTGCCGTATCCTATGGAAAACGGACTGACATTTATGCTTCTGTCCTTCTTTTCGGTTTCAATTTCAATTTTCTTGTATGCTTTTTTTTCTTCCGTTGTGTTTTTTAAGAGAGCATTTTCCGCCCAGAATGCAGAATCTTTTTTTGCATCCGGCATGACTTTCACAATGAACTCATCAAAAATTCCTTTCGGAGCTGTTTTGTTTAATGAATAATGAGAAACGATTGTAAAAACCTCTGCTTCAAATTTTATTATTGCCGCAAAGGATCCGGCAGCATTAATTCTGACATCGGTTGGCATCCAGTAAACATTTTTATTATCCGTGTATGAAGAAAATTTTTGTTTAAAATTAACTTTCTTGATTCCAAGAGGTTTAGCCGCATCATTGGTTGTGAGATCAACACTCATTAGAGAAAAAATACTGTCTGCTATATATATCATTCCGGAAAGCAACGGTCTGTTCTCCGAAGTATTTATTACTTCGATTTTAAATATCAGCAGAGAATCAATGGAAGTAGTTCCGTTCAGATTGTAATCATAATAATTAAAAGCATTGTCTGACAAAGGTGTCGGGATCTTGAATTCATTGAAATCCAGATCCTCTTCATAAAAATTAACTATAAAAGGAAAAGCAAATCCTCTTGCGATATTCGCTGTTTCCCGTTTTGCCGTTACGATCTGTTTTTCCAGGTCAGGTTTTTTGAAATATCCTTTTGTCTCGGATTCAAGTATTCCGAAGATTGGTGTTTTGTCTTTTCCTTCAAGATCTTCCGTTGCTTTTTCTTCGGTAATGCTGCTTTGATTAGATCTTATTACAAATTTTGTATAAGCATCATATTCATATTCGTTAAGAGTTGACTGAAATTTTTTCTTGTACTGAATTGCCTTTCTGATGATCTCATATGCGGGATCTTCGCCGTAAACATTGATCTGATCAGTCAATAATTCAGACGGTTTCAAAAATATATTTCTTTCTACTTTTTCCTCTTCCAGATATACATAAGCTGTATCAGTAAAATATCCGATATAAGAAAAAATTAATTTATGTCCTCCGGGATTTAATCGTATGAAATATTTTCCGTCCTTGTCTGCTGTAGTTCCAAGTGCTGTGTCTGCAACCTTTACAGTTACATATTCAAGTGGTTTGCCTGTATTCAGTTCTGCTACTATACCGCTGACTTCGTATGTCTGGGAAAATGCAAGATCTGATACAATTAACATTATTACGATTAAAAACAGAGATTTTATTTTCATATATTATTATGAGGGAAATTATTGTTTGTTTCGAATTAACTAGCTGATATAAATTTTAATGCCTGAGGAATTTTATTTCAATTTTATTATCACAATTTTTTTATCTTCGATTTTATAAACTATATTAAAATCAAAATTAACAACTTCGGCATTAAATTTAAACTCCTCTGTACGTTTCAGTTCAATCAATGTTTTCAATTCATCATCCAAAATTCCGCCTTTTAAACATAACATCTCACCGTTACTGTTCAAAAGATCCTTTCCCCAGAGAAATAATTTATCCAGCGGCGCGACAGCTTTTGAAATAACAATATTATATTTCTTTCTGAAATTAATGTCACCGGCGATTTCTTCCGCTCTGCCGCAAATCACCTTCGCATTTTTAAAATTCATGTTTTTGACAATGTCTTCCAATGCAGCTGTTTTTTTCTTTATAGAATCTATAAAGGTAATTTCAATTTCCGGAAAAAGTATCTTCAGCGGGACACCCGGAAAACCTCCTCCGGTGCCAATATCCGCAACCTTTTTAACTTTATCAAAATTAAATTTCCTGAGAAAAAAAACGGAATTTAATATATGCTCTTCGATTGATTCGGTCTTACGGGAAACCAGATTTATTTTTTTATTCCATTCAAGCAATAATTTCTCATATCTGATGAACTGACCTTCCGTTAATTCCGGATTAAGACCTAGTTCGCTCCGAAGAAAATTATTCAGTAATTGCATTTGCATAATTATACAAAGATAATAAAGCTAACTGTTCTTTTTGTGTGAAAAAAAATTCACATAAAAAAAAACCGTCTGAGCTGTTTCAAGACAGCCCGGACGATTTTAAAAATAGAGATCTTTAATCTTTATTTACTTATTGTCATTTTCAGGATCTTCGGGAGTTTCCGGTATTTCGGTATCTTCTTCATTATCATAAACATTTACCTTTGTCTTGTTGCTATTGGAATTTTGCTGATAATTCTTTTGAGCTTCTTTCATTGCTTTACGCATTTCTTCATTTGCTTTCTTAAGTTCTTTTTTCAGTTCTTCGCCGTTGAATTCATAATTATACTGCATGTTTTCCTGAAGATCTTTGTGCAATTCCTGCAGATCTGATTTGAGTTCATCCATTTCCTGCTGCAGCTCTATTTTATTTAATTTGTGTTCTTCTTTCAGATCCTGTTTCATCTCTTCCATATCTTTTTCAAATTCCTCTTTATCGAAATTCAGTGAATCTTCATTCCATTCATAACTTCCGTCCGGAGATGTTCTTATCTGAAACTTCCAGTTCTTTGCAAAGTTTTCCAGACCTGTTATTGTTTCAGGATGAATATTTTCTATATCTTTCAGATTCTCCAGACTTTTTTCAACATCTTTCATGCTTTTTTCCACACTGATCTGTACTTCCGTCTGTATCTTATCTATCCATTCATTCAGCTCCTTCTCATCCATTAATGGTATACTGTCACCGCGAACCCTTGAAGGAGGGGAAACAAATGCTGCCAGTTTGTTATAAACCTGATCAGAATATTCTTTCTGAACATTCGGAATTAAGTTTACAAGCGTAACCGCATCTGACATTTTTGCATTGTTGATCAGAGTAGTTACACACATATCATTGCATTTTCCAAAATCATAATTGAACAAAGCATTTCTGAATTTTGGAGAAGCATTTTCATTGAAAGGTGTTCCGACACCAATATCTCTTTTTGTAAAAACAACATTGCCGGCAGGAATAATAGCATCCCTGTTGGGAGAGTCAACATCTACTTTTCCGGATTTTACATATATAATTCCGTCACCCGTGCTGTCGATCGTAATTGTATAAGATCCGCCGTTATCATTTGCGACTGCTGACGGCATCTCCACAAAAAACGATTTGTCTTTTGAGATCATGTCAGTATTGATCGTTCCGTATTCTACCTGTATTCTGTTATTTCCGTCAGAACCTTTTACAAATAAAACTTTTGAATTCGGTTCGATTATTACTTTTCCCAAATTGGCAATTATTAGTTCGGCACTTGAATTATAATCAGTCAGAATATACTGGCCTTCCTTTATGCTGTCATTCCCGCTCATTGCAATGTTTCCGATCTTCGGGTCGCCTTTCAGATTTGAAACTTTCCAGTAATTGTCAATCCCCAGCGGATTTTGCTGAGTAAACCTGCTGTTGCTTATATTCATATTTTTTACTCCGAAAACTATGAAACCAATAATTATTACAGCAGCTATTCCGGAAAGTATATATTTGAATTTTGAAATAAAGCTTTCGGAATTACTTTCATCATCAGCCGAATCATCAGCATTTACTGATGATTTTGAAAGATCATTCTTAAATTTGTTTATATCAATTTTCTCTCCGGTTTTTTCCCATAATTCCAATTTTTTCTGATAAGGAAGGTACACAGCTTCTCCGGGAATAGAATTAATTTTTTTTACAAGCGCTTCTGTTTTCTTTAAATATTCTGCGCAGTCAACGCAGCCGGCTATGTGGCTGTCCATTTTTTCTTTTTCACTCAATGAGATCATCCCGTCAATACTTTCATCTATCAGTGATTCGATCTCTTCGCAAAGTGCATTTATATTTTTTTCATTTTTCATTGTGATAATTCCTTTCTTAAAATTTTTCTTGCCCTGTGTAAGTGAGCTTTGGATGTTCCTGACTGAATGTTCATCATTTTGGAAATTTCAATGTGTTTATATCCTTCGATATCGTGCAAGACCAGTACGGTTCTTGCCTGTTCCGGTAATTTTTCAATCGCATTCTCAAGATCAATGCGCTGATCATTTTGTAGCTGAAGTGCCTTTGACAAACCTGTATCATTTTCTTTACCGAATTCTTCCGTTTTATCTGTTTCTCTTTTCTCGCTCCTTAAATGCATCAGGAACTGGTTTACTGCAATGCTGTGAAGCCATGTTGAGAATTTGCTTTCATAATTAAATTTATCAAGTTTCTCCCAGGCTTTGATGAAAACTTCCTGCGTAAGGTCTTCAGCGAGATGAATATCTGCAGATATTCTCAGACATAAAGAATGAATACGATTCACATACTTCATAAATAATTCTTTGTAAGAATCACAGTTCCCTTCCAGCGATTGCTTAATAAGCTGAAAGTCTTCATCTGTATGATGATTCAATAGATCTGATGAATTGTAAGAATTTTCCGGATCATTAGGATCAGACGGAAAAGTTGATGAGCTCATAATTATTATGCGTTACGTTTATAAGATGCCGGCCAGTTAAAAAAGGTTTAGATGCGGTTTGATTGATCTCAAATTAATGATTATTAAATTAATTTCTAATACCTATTTTAATTTGAAAAGTTGCGAATAGTATCGGATAAAAGAAGCCCATTACTTTGAAAAGTAAATAGGAATAATTTGATGTAATGAGTATTTTCAATTTTAATTTACCTGTTTCGCGCAAAAGGAAATTCAAATTATCTTCTGCTTAACCGACAGAAATACTAAATAATATTGTCAAACAACTTTTCACAGTTTAAAAAATGAAATTATTCCTTCAATGGACAATCGTTATCCCGATTCTTGCCTGGATTCTGTATTTTTCAGGGCTGATAGACAACAGTGACATGTTTCAGATCATTGCAAGTATACTGCTGATCTTCAGTGTTATGTCTGCCGTACATCATTCTGAAATTATCGCTCACAGGGTGGGTGAACCATACGGAACAATTATTCTCGCCATTGCGATAACCGTAATTGAAGTTTCCATTATCATTTCGCTGATGATATCAGGCGGTGAGCAGGCTGTTTCACTGGCAAGAGATACTATTTATTCCGCAACAATGCTTATTCTGAACGGAATTGTTGGGCTTTGTCTTTTTATCGGAGGATTAAAACATCATGTTCAGAATTTTTCCAAACACTCTGTGACTATTGCGCTGGTTTCGCTTGTCTCCATTATAATTTTTACTTTAGTGTTTCCAACTTATACCAAAAGTATTGAAGGTCCGTATTATTCCAAACCGCAGCTCATTTTTGTTTCAATTGTCTGCCTTATTATTTATTCCTTTTTTCTGTTTGCCCAGACAAGCAGACACAGGGAATATTTTCTTTCGGCTGATGAAGATGAAAAAACCATTTCGATTTCCAACAAAATGTTAACGGCAAGTCTGTTGTTTTTACTGATCAGTCTGGGAATTGTAGTTTTACTGGCTAAGACACTTTCCCCGAAAATTGAAAGCATCATTATCGGATATAATCTTCCGCAAACTTTAGTGGGAGTTATAATCGCTGCAATTATATTATTACCGGAAGGATTTGCTGCGGTTATAGCAGCTAAAAAAAATAAGATCCAGACAAGTCTGAATCTCGCGCTTGGATCCGCACTTGCAAGTATCGGGTTAACAATTCCCTGTGTTGCGGTTGTCTGCAGCATTTATGACATGAAAATAATTCTGGGACTGGATATTAAATCAATTATTTTACTTGGATTGTCTGTATTTACGGTAATGCTTTCATTGAGCAGCGGCAGAACCAATATTGTTTACGGTGTTGTGCTGCTGGTTAATTTGTTCGCCTTTATATTTCTGATGATATATCCCTGATATATAGTTACAGAATAATCCGGATCCGAGAAAAAAATTAAGGATCAGTTTAAACTTAAAATCTAAGTAGGAATATTTTTCCTTTATGAGTATTTTTAAAATGAATAAATAATTGTAATCAAAATTTTCAATCCTGCTTTAAAAAATTAATAAAAAATGAATCAGTCTGAATTCCATAAATTATACGAGGACGAATCGGACAGAATATATTCAGAACTGAATAAACTGAATGAGGATGAACTTCTGAATATTGTTTCCGGCAAAAAAGAAGATAAGTTTAATTTTCGCTCCGGTAACGATAATTATCAGATATGGAGAGTGTTTAAAAAAAAAGGGACTGAAAAATCCGTGAAACCGTTATTTGAAATTGTTAGCGATCTTAAGAATGAATATCTTATCAGGTATCATGCCTGCGATGCATTATTTAAAATTGTCAATCTGAATGATGAAAATTTTAAAGGTGAAGTTCAGTTCGGTCTCAATGCAAAAAGGGAGGTAGTAGATCAGCAAAACGCAATAGATAGACTCAGGGAAATTCTGAAAATTGAGAAGTATATTCCTGAACGATAAGCATATCCTAAATATCAGTATCTTAAAAATAAAAATTTTTTATGGCAGAAAATAAAACTATAGAAACAAACGAAAGTGTGAAGGATTTTATTTCAAATATCACTGACGAAAAAAAGCGTAAAGATTTTTCTGATATTACCGATCTGATCTCAAAGCACACAAAGTTTGAGCCAAAAATGTGGGGAACTGCAATTGTCGGTTTCGGCAGCTATCATTACAAATATGAAAGCGGAAGGGAAGGTGATTCGCCCATTGTCGGTATTGCACCGAGAGCAAATTCCATTGTACTGTATCTCGGATGCGAAGAGGATGTAAAAGAAGATCTGCTTTCGAAGCTCGGTAAATATAAATTAAGCGGAAGCTGTATCCATATTAAGAAATTTGAAGATATTGATCCGGAGATATTGATTAAAATGGTGAAGAGTTCAATTAAACAGAATAAGAAAAGTCATTCCTAATGAAACTTCAATTGAGAATTCCCAAAAATCAAAGTAATTTATGAAAAATTTTCCAAGGGTCTGTTTATTATTTTTCATTACGCCATTGATACTCTTTGCATTTAATTTTATGGCATGTAATATTATGAAAAAAAATTTGAAAACAGACACTGCGGATGATATTAAAGAATTTATAATTTCAGAATCGAAAGGAGAATATTTTTTAATTTCAAAAGAAGAAATCTTTCAGGCAACTTCAAAATCTGACAATAATGGAATCAGACAGATCACAGGATATACAGAATACAGAATTTCCTCTTATGATGTGAATTCAGGAAATCTAATCAGCAGAGTTTTACTTGGTGACAGAAAAGAAAATGCATGTGAATTACTGGGGGAGAGTAATGGTCTCTTATGGTATAAAAGTGTTGATCCTGAACTCGGATTTCATGCAAGAGATCCAAAAACACTTGATGTTATGATCCCGCAAAGGAGGATCACTAATATTAATCCTTTTCTGGAAGGAAATTTGAGTCAGCCGGAGTGGAATAAAATTAAAACGTATTACGGCTTTGACATTTATAAACAAATGCCGATGATATCAGATAACTCAGGATTTTTATATTTTATTGATCCGGAAACTTTAAAAGCCGAAAAGACAGGTGGGTCGGTTAAAAATTATGATTTTGATAAAAACTGTCTATCTACATCATTGAGTTTAAATGATAACAGCAATTTATACATGAAAGGAAGTCCAAGGAATCATATAGAAATCGGCAACAAAGAATTAGAGGATGTTTCTTTTTTGAAAGGAGAGTTCATTCAAAGTTCTGTTCAAATAGATCCGAAGACCATAATAAATGAATTACTGGAACCATTTAATAAAGAAATAAATAATTTAGAAAAGCAAATAGATTCATTAAAAAATATTTTGTCTGAATTCAGTGTTGACAGTGATAAAGATAAAAATAAATCAATAACCCAAAGCAGAAAGATATTTATTGAAAGAAACATTGAAAGATTAGAAAAAAAAATTAAATATTCAGAAGATAGTAAACAAAAAGAAACAGAATCAGAAAATTTTACTCTGTTCACTCCTGACGGTTGTGTATTTGTTTATAGCCAGACTGATGTAACTGATCAGTCAAAAGTATTGATATCGAAAATAAAGATTGATCCTGATACTTCAATAGTTCTTGTCTGGCAGACTAAACTCGAAAATATATATTCCGATCCGGCAAAAGGATTAGACAGATCGGCTTTTGAAGCCGTATTTTCAAAAGGAGATCCTGATCTGAATACAAAAAGAGCAGTTATGGGAAACGGGAAATTAATTTTTATGTCAATGCTTAGAGCTGTATGTATTGATATTGAAAACGGTAAAGTCCTTTGGGAAAAAGAGATGTAGAAAAAATGTTTGAACCAAGATTAGCAAGATTTGAAGATTTATAATATGGTTGTCTGAAACAGGATTAGGAAGATTTGAAGATTAGTAAGATTTGAAAATTAGAGATAATTTCAACTCTCCTTACCAAGCCCCAGCTTGGTAAGGAAATATACGCGTAGATCAACTTTTCAAAGCTGGGGCTTTGGAAAGAGAAGCCTTTTAGTGACAGCCCCGATTTAATATTCCATTAGTTGCTATTTCATCAAAACCATACGTTTCGTAACAGTATTACCCCCGGTGTTAAGTGAGTTCGACGAGCCCGCTTCGCCAGGCGAGCTCATCACAAGAGTATAATAATAAATTCCGCTTGGCAATGCATCAGCATTCCAGGAAATTTCATAATTTCCGGGATTTAAGGATTCATTGACAAGTGTAGCTACCTCTTTTCCGAGCATATCATAAATTTTTAATGATACAAATCCGGTGTTGGGAATTCCAAATTTCAAATTCGTATCGGGATTAAAAGGATTCGGATAATTTTGAGCAAGGAAAATATCAGAAGGGATCTCGGTAGATATGTTTCTTATTCCCGTGAGAAAATTATTGAACAGAACCTGCAGAGAATCTATCGGGTCTTTATTTACAGGTGTGTTATTCACATTCAGACTTAAATACAGAGTTCCAAGAGTATCCTGCGGTCTTCCTACTCTTAAGAAAGCTGAAATGGAAGAAGTATTTCTTCCCGTACATCTCGTATCAGCGCCTATTACTTTTGCGCCTTGCAAAGCAGCCATCAGCCTTGTTGCAAGACTTCCCTGTGTATTTAAAAATCGTGTCTGCATGGAATCAAGGATCTGCTGACCGAGTAAAATATTTCCCTGAATGGAATAATACGGTCCGAGAATATGATTTTTATAATTAAGACAATTCACACCGGTGTAAGCTGCGGTTCTTCCGCCGTTTACAAGATCGACAATTCCGTATTGTCTAACCGATGGATTATTTTGTGAATCATGAGCGACAACGGAATCTCTGATCTGCGAAGGAGATAAACCGAGATTCATAAGACTTCTCGCATAATTTTGATTTGCGGCTAGATATGATGCCTGTGTATGGATCACTCCGACTCCGGGATGCACATCGCTGAGAATTATACTTCCGGCAACACATGATGCGCCAGCGCTTCCGACCTCTCCGGTAACAGGATCGACTGCGACTATCGAAAAAGTATCCTGGGAAACGGCAGTATTTGAATTTGCAATAAACATTAAAATTACAGTCAGTAAAAATAATTTCTTCATGATTATGTTTTGGTTTAAATTCAAATTAAACAAATAATACTATTTGTTAAATCTATAATTAAAATTCAGAAGAATTTTAGATTTATATAGTACCGTTCAAAACGTTTTTTTAATATTTTCTGATAACTCCATTATGCCCCCTTTGGAAAGTATATTTCAAAAACATATTTTCACCACATAGGATCATAGACAAATAGTCAATTTTATTA
>DAIPYE010000067.1:0-15234 GCA_036782915.1 Bacteroidota bacterium
ATTTGCGCAAGGTGTTGCTGATACCGCTCTGAAGATTGGTTCGGATGATACAGAAAAAATACTTGCAGCAAGCGATGCATCAGGATTGTCTGTAAAAGAAAACATTGACGCGATCATGGGTAAGGTTGGCGAGAGAACAGAATTGAAAAGAGCAAAACTTATCAAGGTTGAAGGCGGATTTGTCTGTTCATACATTCATTTCGGCAGCAAGCTCGGAGCGCTTGTCGGATTAAAAGGAAAGGCGAATGCTGATTCTAAAGTACTGGGAAATAACATTGCAATGCAGGTTGTAGCAATGAATCCGCAGGCAATTGACAGAACAGGAATTCCTGAAAGCATTATTGAGAAAGAAAAAGATATTTATCTGACAGTTGCAAAGAACGAGAATAAACCTGAAAAGATAACAGCGACAATAGTAAATAATAAGATAGAGAGATTTTATCAGGATAACTGTCTGACCGAACAGGAATATATAAATGAATCCGGTAAGTCCATTAAAAATCTGATCGCAGAATTCAACAAGAAAGACGGAAATACACTTGAAATAGTGGCTATGGTGAGATATCAGTTAGGTGAAGAAAACAAATAATATTAATTTTTATTTTTAACATAAAAAATTATTATGAATCAGTTAAATCCCTACATTTCATTTCCGGGTAATTGCGAAGAAGCAATTAATTTTTACAAAGATTGTCTTGACGGAGAGATACTTTCGTTAAATTATTTCGAAGGTTCGCCTATGGAGGTTGCTGAAGATTTTAAGAAAAAGGTAATGCATGTTACTATGAAATTCAGCGGAGGCATTATCATGGCAAGTGACAGTCCCCCGCACCATCCGGTCAACATGGGAAACAACATAAACCTTTCAATCGGTCTCGATGATACTGATAAAGCAAATGAATATTTCAATAAATTATCTGAAGGCGGAAAAGTAATGATGGAAATGCAGGATACTTTCTGGGGAGCAAGATTCGGAATGTTCACGGATAAATACGGCATTAACTGGATGATCAACTGTGAAATAAAGAAATAATTTTCTAAAGCTCTGCAAACATTAAACTGAAAATTCTTTGGCATTAAAATATAAAAGAATATTACTGAAACTAAGCGGTGAATCTCTGATGGGAAATCAGAGTTTCGGAATTGATTCAGAAGTTCTGGAAAAGCTTTCTGCTGAAATACTGAAAATAGTTAAGTTAAAAGTTGAAATAGGAATTGTCATCGGCGGCGGAAATATATACAGAGGTTTATCCGCAAAGAAACAGGGTATTGACAGAGTGACCGGTGATCAGATGGGAATGCTTGCAACGGTGATCAACTCACTGGCATTGCAGAATGCTCTGGAAAAAAGAGGAATTTATACAAGAGTTCAGTCAGCAATAAAAATGGATGAAATTTCAGAACCGTTCATTTTGAGAAAAGCTCTGAGACATCTTGAAAAAAGAAGAGTTGTAATTTTTTCATCGGGAACAGGAAGTCCGTATTTTACAACTGACACTGCAGCGGCATTAAGAGCTGTGGAAATAAAAGCAGATGTGATAATTAAAGGAACAAGAGTTAACGGAGTTTATGATTGCGATCCGGAGAAGAACAAAAAAGCTAAAATGTATAAATCACTTTCATATCAGACTGTACTGGAAAAAGATCTGCGGGTTATGGATCTGACATCCATTACATTATGCCAGGAAAATAAGCTTCCGATAAAAGTTTTCAACATGAATGTTAAGGATAATCTGATCAAGCTGGTAAAAGGTGAAAACATCGGGACACTAATAAATTAATAAATTATAATTTTATAAAAATTAATCTTTATTAAAAATTAAAATTAAAACTTGATCAAAGATATTTTAAAAGGCGCAACGGATAAAATGAATAAAGCCGTTGAACATGTAAGACATGAATTTGTAAAGATCAGAACAGGCAAAGCAACTACAAATCTGCTTGACGGAATTAAAGTTGATTATTTCGGAACACCGACTCCTTTAATTCAGCTTGGAAATATCAGCACGCCGGATTATCATACTCTGACTATTCAGGTCTGGGATAAGACTGCAGTATCACATGTTGAAAGAGCGATTATCGCGGCAAACCTTGGTTTAAATCCTAACAACGACGGAACACTGATAAGAATACCGATACCACCGCTTAATGAAGAAAGAAGAAAAGAGATTGTTAAACTTGTAAAAAAGTTTGCTGAAGACGGAAAAGTAGCGGTCAGAAATATCAGAAGAGAATCAATAGAACATCTGAAAAAAACTGAGAAAGATGAACATATTTCAGAAGATGAAAGAAAATCAGGTGAAAATGAAGTTCAGAAACTCACAGACAGGCACATAAAAGAAATTGATGATCTTATAGTATTAAAAGAAAAAGAAATAATGGAAGTTTAAAAAAACCATGTATGCGATTCTTATGGTATGTGATCTATAATTTAGCCGGAGTTCCGTTCATATATGTGTTTTTCAAAGTTTATTCGGTTTTTAATTCAAAAGTTAGAGAAGGTTTCAAAGGCAGAAGGGATTTATTCAGTGAACTGGATAGATCCCTTTCACTTTTAAAACAGAACAGTAATAATAAAAAAACCATTGTAATTCATTCTTCTTCATTAGGTGAATACCAGCAGGCGCTGCCTTTAGTTGACGAGCTGAGAAAAAAGAATTACAATATAATTCTGACATTTTTTTCACCTTCCGGATTTAACAATTCTAAAATTAATTTGCCCGGTGTTATAAAATCATACCTTCCTCTGGATTCAAATTCCAATGCAAAGAAATTTCTGGATATTGCTGATCCTGAGATAGTGATATTTATGAGATATGATCTCTGGTATAATTTAATTTATCAGTCAAAGAAAAGAGGAATTAAAACTGTGCTTGCAAATACCAGATTTGACGAGAATGACAAGACATGGAGTATTCCTATTGTCAGTTCGTTCAAGAAAACAATGTATAGAATGGTAGATATTATTTTTGTTATCGATGAATTCGATGAAACAAATTACAGAAAAAAATTATCTGATGAGAGTATTGAAATAATTAAAACCGGAGATTCAAAATTCGAGAGAGTATATCAGTCTGCTAAAAATATTAATGCAAATGATATATTGCCGGAAAATATAATTAAGGATAAAAAAATATTTGTAATGGGGAGTTCATGGAAAGACGATGAGGATGTGATACTTCCAGGGATAGACAAGACTTTGCACTATGATAAATCGCTTATGACAATACTAGTTCCTCACGAACCGAAGGAAACAAAGATCTCAGCGATCGAAAAAATAATTGAAGATAAATACCACAATATAAGATCGATCCGTTACAGCCGGATAAATAATTATAAAAATGAGAATTTTATTATTATTGATAAGATTGGTATTCTTTCTAAACTATACTCTGTGGCTTACTTAAGCTATGTCGGCGGAGGATTCAGATCAGGACTTCATAATATTTTAGAACCTGCTATATTTAACATGCCGATCTTATTTTCAAACATTGTTAAGAATTCCGATGAAGATGAAATATTAATTAAAAGCGGATGCGGAATTTTAATAACTGATACAAAACAATTTTACAGGGTATTCAGAAGTTTATTGAAAGATAAAAAACTTCGAGATAAGACCGGTGAAAAATGCAAATCAGTATTTAAAGATTCTATAGGCATTGCTGAGAAGATCGTGAATAAGATCACTGGGTAAAATTTTTTACCACAAAGGCACGAAGGCGCAAAGAGTTTACTTTAATATTTACAGCTTAATATGTTTCTTGTTGGAATAAAAAATTTAAAAAAATTAAAATTTAAATAATGTTTATCAGAAAGAATTTCATAGAAGAATCTTTAATTGAAAGCGCGGAAACAAAAAAACTTATGCTGGAAAAATGCTATGATGACATTCACAAAGCTGCGGATGAATTAGTGAAGGTTGTAAAAAACGGAAAGAAAATTATGTTCATAGGAAATGGCGGCAGCGCTGCCGATTCACAGCATCTTGCGACAGAGTTCATGATAAGACTTTCGCACGATCTGGATCGTCCGGCAATCGGAGCAATTGCATTGACCACGGATTCATCCAACCTAACTGCGGGCGGAAATGACATAGGTTTTGAAAATGTATTTGCAAGAAATGTTGAAGGTCTTGGAAATGAAGGCGATGCCTTGATCTGTATTTCCACAAGCGGAAATTCACCTAACATTCTAAAAGCAGTCGAAGCAGCAAAAAGGAAAAATATATTAACAATCGGATTTCTCGGGAAAAACAGCGGAGGGAAATTAAAAAATGAATGTGATATTTCAATTGTCATTCCTTCGGAAAATACACAGCGGATTCAGGAAGGGCATATCACTACAGGACATATATTGTGTGAGATTGTTGAGAGAGAGATTTATTCTTAAAAAGAGTTTCTTATTTAAATTGTACTTATTTGGATTAATTTCATTTAAACAATCCATTCAATTCATCAATCACATTCTTAAAATACTCATTACTAACTGAACTAAACTTTTTTATTATTTTAGTTTTATCAATTGTAAAAAGTTTATGAACTTTCACTATTGATTCTTCCGGAAGAATACCAAATTCCAGATCTGAGTTGTAATTACACAAACAACAACATCTTCATACTTATGATTGTAGTTATTATTGGAAATAATCAAGGCAGGTCTTCTCTTTGAAGAGCTCAGATCAGAGTATGGAAACGGAAGGAGTACAATCTCTCTTTGATTATAAATTATCCCAGGCATTTGTGCTGTCTTTGTAAATTTCATTCACAGAATATTCCTGAAGATCGGCAGTATAATTGCCAAGATACAATCCGTATTTTTCCTGATACATTATGTCTAAAAGCCGGTTAATCTTTAACAGTAATTGTGAATCTTTTAAAAGCTTCAGCTCTTCTTTCAAAGTATTGTATTCGCTTAAAGGAATCTGAATTGTTTCCATTATGAAAAATTTATTTTTTTAAACTAACTTTAAAATTAATTTTTTACAAATTAAAAATAATTGTTACTTTTTATCTCACTGAGCTTAATACGAATTAATTACAATCCCGTCTTTTGAAACAGTCTTTTTCCCGTTGTAATCTTCCGCAGAAAAGTAACTTTTAAAATTATCCATATTCTCCGTAAGTTTAAATGTAACTGTGTACAATCCCGAATTATTTTCATCACCGGACGGCTCAGATAATTTCATATCTATTGTTTTAAAACTCTGACCATTGTCAAAACTGTAATTAAATTTCACAGTGTTTGGGTCTATCAGATCTTTGGACGCAAGGTAGGTTGAGATTGTCAGTTCATCTCCTGTCTTTTCAATTCTAAAATCGTTACTCCACGCAGGTCCATTATACAGCACAGCATCATAAGCATTGACAACTCCCCAGCCGAGAGTATTATTCGGACTGTTTGACAAGCTTGCAGTATTTCTCAGAGCATCTCTGACTTCCATCGGTGTTAATTCAGGATGCACAGAAAGTATAAGCGCTGCAACTCCCGCTGTGATCGGTGTAGAAAAAGAAGTACCATTCGAATATTCATAAGTGGTTTCATTTCCGGAAACTTCTTCGACAACTGCAACAAAAACCCCAACTCCCGGTGCAACAACATCCGGTTTTGTTCTTCCGTCCTTTGTAGGACCGTTTGAAGTAAAGCTTGCCGGATTTCCGGAATATGTCACAGCACCGACTGAAATGATCGAATCAGCATCAGCGGCTGAACCAAGTGAAGGAATTGCGGTCTGTTCATAATTACCCATTGCCTGACAAACGACAATTCCCAGATAAGCGGATCTTGCAGCAGCAAGTGTTGTTATAGCAGTTTTCCCGTCATAGTTATCATAAGAGTAAGAATTTTTTTCGTAAGGAGCGTCGTATTGTTTATAAATAAGCGAACTTGTAATTATATCTGTTCCCTGCGCTTCAGCCCATTCTGCTGCTTCAAGAAAAAAATCTTCTTCCATCGGAGTTTCAGATGAAACATATTCTGTTTTTGCAAGAAGGATATCAGAATCAAATGCTGGACCTAAAAGTTTACCGTTTTTGAAACCGCTCATTGAAGAAAGAGTGGCAGTTCCATGCTGACCCTGATCTCTGCTGTCCGGATATTTTTGATTTTGTTCATAAAAAGTGTTTGGATCCGCATTAATAAAATCAAATTCATTTTTAACTTTCAGATTTTTCAGAGCTTCATGATGCTTCCAGTCAAATCCGTCATCAAAAATTGCGATCATAACATTCTTTCCGGTAATATTCATGTCATGCAGTCTGGGAACGTTTACCATTTCCATTTGTCTGTATGAATTTCCATAATTATAAATATTTCCGGAATCATTTTTTGAACCGATATTTGAATATTCTTTTGTATTATTTAATATTTCAGGGTCAAGAAATTGCTGTTTGTATAACTTGTTTACTGCCTTTATCTGTGATACATATTCAAGCGCTTTTATTTTTTCCAGTTGACTCTTTGTCAGATATGCGCTCACACCGTTAAGCCATCTTGACTGGGAAATTAATTCAATGTTTAAATATTTTACCTTCGCAACATAGTTTGAATTCAATGGAAGATCCTTGTAATCGATAAGATTATCTTCTGACAAAACCTTCAATCTTCTTTTTATAGATCTTTCAGAAAGAATTTCCTTTCCTTTTTCATAAGCAGCACTGTTCTTATCAATTTCAATGTCCGGCTTAAATTCACCTTTGTCCTTAAAAATTACCCAGTACTTTGTATCGGCAACTTCCTGCGAATATACAACTGAGCTGAAAATAATTACTGAGAAAAGTAAAACGATTTTTTTAAACATATCCGGAAATTTGATTAATATTACTTTTAATTTAAAAAAGGGAATAAAAATTTAATTTTATTCCCCTTCAAAAAAATATTTAAATGAATTTATAATGTATAATTTTGCAGATAATGCGCAATTCTCATTGTGAACATTCCTCCAAGCGCGCCGTCAACAAGTCTGTGATCAAAAGAAAGCGTAAGTATCAGAGTCTTTCTCGGCACTACAAAATCTCCTTCTTCTGTCTCAATAACAACAGGTCTTTTCTTAATTGCACCCAGTCCTAAAATTGCAACCTGCGGCTGATTGATAATAGGAATTCCGATATCATTTCCGAATACACCAAAATTTGTAATTGAGAATGTTCCGCCCTGTATTTCATTCAGAGTCAGCTTCTTCACTCTTGCTCTTTTTGCAAGATCATTCAGACTTCGGGCAATACCGATCAGATTCATTCCGTCAGCATTATGAATTACAGGTACGATCAATCCCCCGTTATCCATTGCTACGGCAATTCCCAGATTAATTGAATTTCTTGTAATTGCTTTATACGGAACTGCAGAATCATCAATAATAGAATTTACCAGCGGAAAATCTTTCAATGACTTTATAACAGCCTCACAAATAAAAGGCATGTAGGTAAGTTTGAAACCTTCCTTTTGCAAAAACTCATCACTCATAGATGCTCTGACCTTATCTACATTTGTAAGATCACATTCGGCAATTGCCTGAACATGCGGTGAAACTCTTTTTGAAAATATCATGTGCTCAGCCATCTTCTGACGGATATTATCAAACTCCATCACAGATAATCCTTCTTCATTGTAATCAATTTTCTGTTGCGGGATCTGAATTTTCTTTTCCGGAACGGATGCAGCAGTTTCCTTCTTCACGGAAGGAGCTGTCTGTTTAGTGTCGGAAATATTTAATTCAACTTTTGGAGCGACTACAGATTCTGCAGGTTTTGAACTTCTGTTATTCAGATAATTTAAAATATCTTTTTTCGAAACTCTTCCGCCGATACCTGTCCCTGAGATGTTTTCAAGTTCATTGAAACTAATGCCTTCTTTCTGCGCAATATTCAGCACCAGTGGAGAGTAAAACTTTCCGTCACCGTTATTGAAAGATTCAGTTTTTAAAGTTTTAATTTCAGGAGCAGGTTCAGATTTAAATTCAACTGTTTCGGTTACTTTTGGATCGACTTTCTCTTCGGTTACTGTTTTCGGTGTTTCAGAAGTAGCTGATGTTTTCCCGTTGGTTTCCAGTTTTGCAATGACCTTACCTACTTCGACCACATCACCTTCTTTAAACAACAATTCTGAAACGACTCCGGCTTCAGGTGAAGGCACTTCAGTATCAACTTTATCGGTAGAGATCTCAAGAATAGTTTCGTCAACCTCAATTTTATCACCCGGCTGTTTATGCCATTTAAGGATCGTCCCCTCCATTATAGACTCGCCCATTTTTGGCATTACAATATCTACACTCATATAAAATTTTTAAAATTTACGTTTTTTATTAGAATTTTCTTTCTAAGAAAATAAGAATATGAAAACTTGCTTTCAATTCAATTGTTTATTTGTTTATAAGGCTTTATCCACATCAAACAGAGAGCTTATAGATTTATTTTTATTGGTTCTCCAGATGGATTCCGCAAAAATATCAGCGATAGTTACAACTTCGATCTTAGGAGAAGTATGGGATAACGGAAGTGTATCTGAGACAAATAATTTAGTCAGAGGAGACTTATTGATTTTTTCCAGAGATTCACCTGAAAAAACAGCGTGAGTACACGCACCATAAATTTCCTTTGCGCCTTCATTTTTCAAAGCATAAACCGCATTTACAAATGTTCCTCCTGTATCTATCAGATCATCTATGATTAATATGTTCTTATCTTTTACTTCACCGATTATATTCATCACTTCAGCAACATTAGGCTTTGGTCTTCTTTTGTCAATAAGAATAAGATCAGCATGCAGTCTTTTTGCATAAGCTCTCGCCATTTTTATTCCGCCTACATCTGGTGATGCAACAGCAAGATTCGGGATTTTAAGTTTCAGAAATTTTTTCATAAAAACCGCTGAACCGTATAAATGGTCAACCGGAATATCAAAAAATCCCTGAAGCTGAGAAGCATGCAGATCCATTGTAATTACTCTGTCAGCGCCGGCTTTTGTAATAAGGTTAGCCACTAACTTTGCCGTAATGGAAACTCTCGGCTGATCTTTCCGGTCCTGTCTTGCATATCCGAAATAAGGAATTACAGCATTTACTCTTCTCGCAGATGCCCGCTTTGCAGCATCTATCATGATCAGAAGTTCCATTAAATTATCTGCCGGAGGAATAGTTGACTGAACTATAAAAACATCAGATCCTCTGATATTTTCATTGTATTTTACCCATAATTCCCCGTCCGAGAAAGTTCTGATACTGCATTTACCGGTATGTAATTTTAATCTACCTGAAATTTTTTTTCCCAGATAATTTGAGAATCTTCCAGCGAAAATTTTTAGATCTGACATTTAGTTTGTTTAGATGTAGTTTGAGGTATGTCAAATTAGGGAAATATGTTTGATAAATCAATTTAGTTTAAGTTATTGCAAAAGATTCATTTATAAAAAAATAAAGCGAATACTCCCATTGAAAGTCCCTGTATAATTACAAAAGACAATAACAGTACCAATATATACTTAACTATGTTTAATGCAATCTTTCCCCCAAAAAACCGTTGAAAAGAATAAATGAAATAAATATTCCAAAAAATTAAATATATTTCTTCAAAATGCCATTCCTTTCCGGGAATAAAAAGCAGAGGAGAAAAAATTAAATAAATTATATATCTCTGTCCGGCAATGTATGAATTGAAAATTAAGTTTTCAGCATAGTTATAGCCTGATTTTTTATAAATGAGATAAGAAAAAAATGAACTGACTGGTATTATGAAAAAAAGGAGGATGTTTAAATATTTGTACATAAAAACAGCAAAACTATTCATGAAATGCTGATATTTCGAAATATTTTCTGTAATTATGTTTATTCCGGTCAATTCATAAGAACTGAATTTCAATGTAATAAATGCTGAAAGCGTTACAGTAAATATTAAATATTTGAACGGTGAAAAATATTTTTTCCTTCTGCCGGCAATATATTCTTTTGAAACTTTATCCGGTCTGATAAATAAGTCTTTGATGAGAAAAATAATCCCTTTATCAACGTGGGTAAATGATTGAAAAAAATCACTGATAATTTCTTTTAGGGTAATTCTGTCTTTCACAGATCTTTGACCGCAATTGTTACAGTAATTTCCTTCAAATTCGTTATTGCAATTTTTACAAACCATTTATTACATTTTTAAAATTAGAAAATATTAATTTATAAATGATATTACTTTATCAATTAAAATTCCATTTTCAAATTCACATATCTCTTTGTCTAAGCTGCAGTTTTTGTCACAATATTCCGCACTGACTTCAATATTTACCGCTTTATTTCCCAAAGCTCCCCAGTGCCGTACACAGCTCATGCTTCTGTGACAATATAAACCGATCGTTTTAACTTTTAATGCTGATGCCAGATGCAGAGGACCGGTGGAAGCTGCGATCAATAGATCTGCAGCTGATATTATACAGATCAGATCTCTCAGCCTGTTGATTTTATCATCTAAAAAATAAATTCTTTCTGAGTTTAATTTTTTTATTTTTTCTCTGAATGTATCACTTATCTCTTTTGCTGTAAGAATAATACTTGCTTCATTTTTTGATTTTAAAATATAATTTATCAGTTCAAAATATTTATCTTCGCTCCAGTTAGATGATGACTTTCCGGATCCTGTATGCACAATTATTTTAAGATCATCTTTCTTAATTCCGGCGCTTTTTAAAATTTCCCTGCCTGATAATTTTTCTTCTTCTGTTAAAAAAATTTCCGGGGTCAGATCATTTGAAACAACACCAATTTTTCTTGCAAGATCCATGCAATAATCCGCTTCATGTCTGAGCGGAATGTATTTATTTCTTGAAACACTTTTCATAAAAGTTATAACTTCATACAGTTTTTTACCGACTCCTACCCTGTTCTTAATTCCACCCAGAAACATCTGATAAGCAGCCCTTTCTGTCGGCATTAAAAGTAATCCGTCTGTGAATTTATATTTTCGAAGTTCTTTTACAATTTTCCAGAAACTTTCTTTTCTAAGGTCATCCGTTATGGAAAGATCCAGATAAGGATTGTTTAAAAGAATATCAGCAGAATTGGGATTTGTCAGGGTTGCAATGAATGAATCCGGAAAATTTAACCGAAGAGCTTTTATTACAGGAGTTATCATTACCACATCACCAACCCGGTCAGTTCTAACTATCAGAATTCTTCTTTTCATAAGAGATAATAATTCGGTGAATATATTCTGATAATGGGGAATTCCATTTAAATATTAATTAAAAGAGGGATTTTTTAAACTAAAATATGTAAATTTGTGTTAAGAAAATTACAATCACTCCAAATTAATAAATTAACCCCGTAAATGAAAAACCAAAATTATCTTTTTATTTTCATACTTGTCGTTTTTATGTTTTCTCTCCAGGGATACAATAACTCAGTTAATTTTAACAAGATCGGAAAGTCGCTTAAAGAAGAATTAAGTCTGATTTCTGACAATAATAATGATAAAAATCTTGTTTGGATAACTTTCATGGACAAAGGTGAAAATACAGAATCTAAATTATCTCATCCGGAATCTTTTCTTACTCAAAGAGCCATTGACAGAAGAAAGAAGGTTAAACCTGAAAATGCATTAGTTGATTTTACTGACCTTCCTTTAAATTATGAATTTGTAAATGATCTGATCGGTCAGGGAATTGAAATAAAAAACAGATCAAAGTGGTTTAACAGTATTTCCTGCTATGTGTCAAAAAATCAGATCTACGGAATCATAGATAACGACTATGTGAAAAAAGTTGATCTGGTAAAAACTTTTAGAAAATCAGCTTACGACATAGAGTTAAATTCAAATAATCCTGTCATAGAAGAAGATAATATCGGTTCTTCCAATAATAGCTTATATTCTCTGAATTACGGAACTTCACTTTCACAAATGCAGCTAATTAACGCTCCAATCGCACAGGACAGCGGATATGCCGGTCAGGGAGTTTTGATTGCATCTTTCGATGCGGGTTTTGATAATCTTCAGCATCCTGCTTTTGATTCGATCAGAGCCAGAGGTTACAGATCGTATGATTTTGTTAATCACGATACAATAGTCGGAAATCAGAACGGACAGATGAGCGAAGGTTCACACGGAACACAGACTTTATCTCTTGTCGGCGGATACAAACCGGGCAGTCTAATCTCACCTGCATTCAGATCGGATTTTATTCTTGCGCTGACAGAAAATACTGACAGCGAAACTCCTCTTGAAGAAGATAACTGGATCGCTGCTGCAGAATGGGTTGACAGTCTTGGCGCAGATATAATTACAAGTTCGCTTGGATATATTGATATGGACGAAGGTTCTTCACGAACTTATGACTGGACATGGATGAACGGTGACAGTTGTTTTATAACTATAGGAGCTGATATGGCAGCAAATAAAGGAATCATAGTCTGTAACTCTGCCGGTAATAACGGATACAGTTCCACTCATAATACATTAGGCGCTCCGGCTGACGGAGACAGTGTAATTACTGTTGGTTCTGTAAATTCCAATCGAAACAGGTCTTCATTTTCTTCTGTCGGTTTAACTGTTGACGGAAGGATAAAACCGGATATATGCGCACTTGGAAACGGAAATTTTGTTGCAGCACCGGGTGCGGGAAGTACAGGATATACAACAGGAAGCGGAACTTCCTTTTCCTGCCCGATGACAGCAGGTGTCTGCGCAATTTTACTTTCAGCTAATTACAATCTCACTCCGATGCAGGTAAGGCAATTACTTCGTCAGACTGCGGACAGCAGTTTTGCTCCGGGAAGATTGAGAGGCTGGGGTCTGATCGACTGCTGGGAAGCTGTAAAACTTGCAAGAACAATTACAGGAATAAATAATGAAGCTTCTAATAATATTTCAATCGCAGACGGTTATTCTTTAAGTCAGAATTATCCTAATCCGTTTAATCCTTCTACAAAGATCAGCTATGTGTTACCAGTTTCGGGCAATGTTTCTGTAAAAGTATATGATATTAGAGGAAAGGAATTAAGTACTCTTGTCAACGGAAATCAGAACGCAGGAAGATATGAAGTTGCATTCAACGGAAGTAATTTATCCAGCGGAATTTATTTTTATACACTTGTGGTGAGCTCGTCGAACCAACAAAACACAGGAAATTTTGTACAGACGAAGAAGATGACGCTCGTCAAATAACTTTAGTAAATTTTTCCGGTTTAATATTCAAAAGGCATTCATTTAAAAATGGATGCTTTTTTTTTATGAAATCAGCAGCATACAGGTTCTTATAAAATCGGATCAAACTGAAAATGGTATTGATACTCTTGGATAGTTGATTTAGTTTAATAAAAATTAAACAATTAAAATCATGAAAAAGAATAAACTGATTTTAAACTTAATTTCGCTCCTGATATTTGTAACTTCTGTTTTAAGTTTTAAAAACAACCCTGATTACAGTTCCAAAATCAGTACGAATTTGAGAAGTCAGATAAGCTATAATTCTGACAATCTTATATTACAAAATGAAAAGATTCTTGTTTGGATTTATTTTATTGATAAAAATGATAAAAATGATAAAAATTTAAATTCCGGTGATATTAATTCCGGTATGAACAAATATTTAACCGAAAAATCCATTGACAGAAGAAATAAAAGAGTGAAAAGTGATTCGAAATTTGACTATAAAGACCTGCCTGTGAACAGTGATTACATCAGGCAAATTAGTGATTTAGGTATTAAAATCAAGCAAAAGTCAAAATGGTTTAATTCTGTTTCATGTTATGCCTCTGTAAACGAAATTTCTCAGATAGCTGAAAAAGATTTTGTAAAAAAAATTGATATTGTAAATAAATATAAATCTTCAAGAGAATCCTTTGATAATTTAATCGGAAATGAATTTCAGAATAACATAACACCTTCAAAACAAAGCACAATAAGTTACGGTCTTTCATATACACAGGATACATTGATCAATGTTCCTCCGGTGCATAGTCTTGGTCATACAGGCGAAGGAATTCTTATTGCATCTTTTGATGCGGGATTTAATAATTTATCCCATAACTGTTTCAGCAGAATGATTCAGTATGGATTAAGAACATACGACTTTGTAAACGGTGATACTATTGTTGCTGACGGTAACGGCAGGCTTGGTAACGGCAGTCACGGAACATTAACTTTGTCTCTCATTGGAGGTTTTGAAGATGGTTATTTGATTTCTCCTGCATTTGATTCAAAATATATTTTAGCCAAAACAGAGAACACAGACAGTGAAACTCCATTAGAAGAAGATAACTGGATAGCCGCAGCAGAATGGGCAGACAGTCTCGGCGCGGATATTATTTCATGTTCTTTAGGATATCTGGAATTCGATCCGCCTTATGAATCTTATACCTGGGAATCAATGAACGGAAATACTGCTTTGATAACAATTGCAGCAGACGTTGCTGTAAGCAAGGGTATCATAGTTGTAATTTCATCCGGAAACAGCGGTAATAATTCTTTACACAATACTTTAAGCGCTCCTGCAGACGGATTTAATGTTATTACTGTCGGTTCTGTAAATCTGAACAGGCAACGATCGGTTTTTTCTTCTGTTGGTCCGACTTCTGACGGAAGAATAAAGCCAGAATTGATGGCTCTTGGCAGTTTTAATTATTGCGCAAAACCCGGTTCGGGAAATTCCGGTTATACAAATTCTGCTACCGGAACTTCACTTGCATGCCCGATGGTAGCAGGTGTATGTGCTTTACTTCTTTCTGCAAATCCGTATTTATCTCCTTCTGAAGTAAAAGAAATATTAAAAAGTACCGCAGATAATAATTCTTCACCGAACAGTAAAAATGGCTGGGGCATTGTAAACGCACACCTGGCTCTGGAAAAAGCTCTGGATGTTAAATTCAATACTCCGGAAAGTTATCAGCTTTCACAAAATTATCCGAATCCTTTTAACCCTGAGACAATTATAAAATATGAGCTGAATGTAAATAAATTTGTAAGTATAAAAGTTTATGATATTCTGGGAAAAGAAATTTCAACTCTTGTGAATGAGAATAAAAATCCGGGAAGTTATAATGTAAAATTTAATTCAAATGGAATTTCAAGCGGTATATATTTTTACTCGCTCTATGTTAACGGAAATAAAACAGATTCTAAAAAAATGGTAATTGTAAAATAAATTTTCAATTTTCTTTAAAATTATTCACAATTCAAATAATAAAAATGCCGAGAAAAATCAGATCAGGTTTAATTCAAATGAGTCTTCCTTTAACAGAAGGTGAAGGAAGCATTGCAGAGATCA
>DAIPYE010000068.1:0-7504 GCA_036782915.1 Bacteroidota bacterium
AAGATGCCGGAAAAAAAGGTGTACAGATATTATGTTTACAGGAAATTTTCAATACTCCGTATTTTTGTCCGGGGCAAAGTAAAGAATGGTACGAATCAGCAGAGCCTGTTCCAGGACCGACAATTGAAAGATTACAGGACTTTGCAAAAAAATACAATATGGTTATAATAGCTCCTGTTTATGAAAAAGAACAGGCGGGAGTATTATATAACACTGCAGGTGTAATTGATGCTGACGGCACATTCCTTGGGAAATACAGAAAGAATCATATTCCTCATACATCCGGTTTCTGGGAAAAATATTTCTTCAAACCCGGAAATCTCGGATACCCTGTTTTTCAAACCAAGTATTGTAAGGTCGGAGTTTACATTTGCTATGACAGACATTTTCCCGAAGGAGCAAGAATTCTCGGATTGAACGGAGCAGAAATAGTATACAATCCTTCTGCAACAGTTGCAGGGCTTTCACAATATCTTTGGAAACTCGAACAGCCGGCTCACGCGGCAGCAAACGGATATTTTATGGGATGTATAAACAGAGTCGGAACAGAAAAACCATGGAACCTCGGAAAGTTTTACGGTACCTCTTATTTTGTCGATCCACGCGGACAGATATTCGCCCAGGCTTCTGAAGATAATGATGAGTTGCTTGTAGCTGAGTTTGATCTAGGTATGATTGAAGAAGTCAGATCTACATGGCATTTTTTCAGAGACAGGAGACCTGAAACTTATGATAAAATGACAGAGCTTTAATTTATTCTTAGTTAAATAGATATAAACAGTAATACAGATTTTTTATATTACAAAAAAATTTCAAAAAATTAAAAGACTTATGAAAACAAAAAAAGATTATTTAAAAGAAACCATTCAGCACATTGATATTAAAAAACATAATGTGATCTCACTTGTCGATGATATGAATAAAATGGCATTTTCATCGCGTGAACTTGCAAATGCCGCCTCTTATTATGACATGATGCTTGCGGATAAAAACTGTTCAGTAATTTTATGTCTGGCAGGATCACTCTTTTCAGCCGGATTGAAAAATGTTGTTGTGGATATGGTAAGAAATAATATGGTTGATGCAATAGTTTCCACCGGTGCAATAATGGTCGATCAGGATTTCTTTGAAGGGCTTGGTTACAAGCATTACAAAGGATCACAGTTTGTAGATGATAATGAAATGCGGGAGCTGATGATCGACAGAATTTATGATACATACATAGATGAAGAAGATCTGCGAGAATGCGATATGACAATTGCAAAGATCTGTGATACACTTGAGCACAGACCATATTCATCAAGAGAATTCATCTGGCACATGGGGAAATATTTATCAGAAAACGGAAAGAATAAAGATTCTGTTGTACTTGCAGCTTATGAAAACAATGTTCCGATCTTTGTTCCTGCTTTTTCGGATTGCTCAGCAGGATTTGGATTTGTACACCATCAGTTCAATAACCCCGATTCAAATGTGTCTATTGACTCGGCAAAAGATTTTCTTGAACTGACAAAAATAAAACTCGAAGCTTATGAATCCGGTCTGTTTATGGTGGGAGGAGGTGTACCGAAAAACTTTGCGCAGGATACAGTAGTTGCTGCAGAGATTTTAAATAAGGAAGTTCCGATGCATAAATACGCAATTCAGATAACAGTTGCAGATGACAGAGACGGAGCGCTTTCCGGTTCGACTTTAAAGGAAGCAAGTTCATGGGGAAAAGTAGATATGACGTATGAACAAATGGTTTACTGCGAAGCTACGATTGCAATGCCTTTGATCGTTGGCTATGCTTATCACAAAGGTAACTGGAAAAACAGAAAAAAGCGGGAATTTCAAAAGATGTTTTTGAAAGAAGGTGTTGAAGTATAATCATTACATGAAAAAATCAAAAGAAAAAAGCGGTTTTATAAGCCGCTTTTTTTATTTCAATTTATTACTTGTCTGAATATGCTCTTTAGACTTTGGAATATTTTATACTATACTTTTTAAAACTTCCTCAATACTTCTTGTTCCTTTAAAGTAAAATAATATTTTCTGCAATACTTCATCTACAATAGAGTCCGGGCAGGAAGCACCACTGGTAAGAATAATATTAACAGGATTTTTTTGCGGGATGAAATTTTCTGTGACAATTTCAGTCTGATTATGAAAATCAAAATGACTAATAATATCCTTTGAAAGAATTTTATCCGCTGATGAAATAAAAAACGTGGGAAGTTTCTCTTGGCAAAGTTCTACTATATGTGATGTATTTGAACTGTTATATCCGCCGACTACAATTGCAATGTCAGCATTTTTCTCAAGTAAACCGTATGTGGCTTTTTGATTATCGTGAGTAGCATAACACAGAGTATCTCTTGTATCGGCAAAATGTTCTTTAATGTTTTCTCCTGAATATTTTTTTTTGAGAACACTTTTTAAATACTCCGCGATTGCCTGTGTTTCTGAAGCAAGCATTGTAGTCTGATTTACGACTCCAATCCTTTTCAAATGAATACCGGGATCAAATCCTTCTGAATATCTTCCTTTAAAGCTGTCATAAAATTCATTTGCGCTTAAATCATTTTCAATGAATTTCCCCAGGGTTTTTGCTTCATCTATATCCCTGATTATGAGTGTAGGTGCGGACTTTGTGCTGTGTGAAAATGTAGCGCGGGTTTCTTCGTGTTTATATTTTCCGTGAACAATAATTGTGAAATCGGATTTCCCGAGTGAGTCAGCTCTGTTCCATACTTTTTCTACAAACGGACAGGTGGTATTATACTTTAACGGATTAATACCCAGCTCTGATAATTTATTTTCAATTTCTATCGTCGTTCCGAATGCAGGAATAATAACAATGTCATCAGAATTCAGCTCTCTCCAGTCAATGAACTGATTTCCTGAAGTATCCATTATAAACCTGACTCCCCTGTTTATAAGATCATTATTTACATCAGAATTATGAATCATTTCACTGAGCAAAAAAATTCTTTTATCCGGATTTTCTTCTATCGCCCTGTATGAAATTTCAATAGCATTCTCCACTCCGTAACAAAATCCGAAATGTCTTGCAATAAAAAATTTTACAGGACCAAAATCAAGTTCGGTCGGGGAGTAATCTTTTTTGCCGGGATCATTTACTTTTCTGGAGTTTTTGATCCGGGAAATTACTGGACTTCTGTAAAATACTGGAATGTCAAAGGTTTTCATTTGCTTAATTTTGATATATCATCTATATCTTTGTATCTGCCTGCAAATTTTTTGTTTTTAAACAAATTTTCCTTACTGTTTACTCAAAAGCTGCTATGCCTGTAACATCTTCACCCAGTATCAAAGTATGCATCTCATGTGTCCCTTCATAAGTTTTAACAGATTCGATATTATTCTGATGTCTCATTATCGGATATTCATCCAAAATTCCATTTGCACCCAGCATCTCTCTCGCCATTCCGGCAATGTTTTTTGCGATCTCGCAATTATTTCTCTTTGCCATTGAAACCTGCTGAGGACGCATCTTACCTGAGTCTTTGAGTTTTCCAAGCTGATAACAAAGTAACTGTGCTTTTGTGATTTCAGTAATCATATAAGCAAGTTTTTCCTGTGTCAATTGAAATCCAGCGATCGGTTTTCCAAACTGAACGCGGGATAATGAATAATTCAAAACAGTATTGTAACATTCCATTGCAAGTCCTACAACACCCCATGCAATTCCGTATCTTGCCTGTGTCAGACACATTAATGGAGATTTTAATCCGCCGCTGTTCGGAAGAAGATTTTCATCGGGAATGAAACAATCTGAGAAAACTAACTCAGAAGTGATTGAAGCTCTTAAAGAAAGTTTACCTTTCATTTCGGGAGCCGTAAAACCTTTAGTTCCTTTGTCAACTAAAAATCCTCTGACCTTTCCGTCAAGCTTTGCCCAGACAACTGCAACATCCGCTACAGTTCCGTTTGTGATCCACATCTTTGCTCCGTTAAGAATATATCCTCCGTCTGCTTTCTCTGCCTTTGTGATCATACCGCCGGGATTACTTCCAAAGTCAGGTTCGGTCAATCCAAAACATCCGATAAATTCACCTTTGGCTAATTTAGGTAAATATTTTTTACGCTGTTCTTCGCTTCCAAATGTATAGATAGGATACATTACCAGTCCGGACTGAACTGACGCAAAGCTTCTTACTCCGCTGTCACCTCTTTCCAGCTCCTGCATGATCAGACCGTATGCAATATTATTTATTCCCATTCCCCCGTATTCTACGGGAAGCGTCGGTCCGAAAATTCCGAGCTCTGCCATTTTTGGAATAAGCTGAGTCGGAAATTGCATTTCCTGATTGTATTCCTCAATGATAGGAATGACCTCTTCGCTTACAAAATCTCTGACTGTGTCTCTGATTGACCTTTCTTCATCAGACAGCATTTCGTCAATTCCGTAATAATCGACACCTTTATAAATCCCTGTTGTTTGCATTTTTAAATTCCCTTCTATAATTTAATTCTTATTATTTATAAAATTTTTTAAAAAGATATGTTTATTTTTTTATTATTCAATAATTTCTTCCGCTAAAGTTTTCAGCTTGGAATAATTTTTATCATTTGTCTTAAATGTAACTTTTATACTGTTCTTTAAATATTTTACTTTGCTGACTTCAGCAAGTTTATATATCATACTTACTTTTTTATGTTCATCTGGTTTTAGCTTTAATGTTCTCTCAGTATTCTCTTTGTTAAGTTCAATTTTTATTTTTTCCATCAAAGAGTTTATATTCAGTCCTTTTTCCGCTGAAATAAATACACTATCCTTGAACTCTGTCTTCAAATGACTTATAATTTCCGTGTCTTTAAGCAGATCAACTTTATTGAAAACACTTATAACAATGCTCTTCTTAGCACCAATTTCTTCAAGTGTTTTTTTTACAACTTCCATCTGCTCTTCAAAGTTTGGATTTGAAACATCCACCACATGAAGCAACAAATCAGATTCGATAACCTCTGCCAGTGTTGATTTGAAAGATTCAATCAAATTATGAGGTAGATTTTTTATAAATCCGACTGTATCCGATATCAAAACTTTCTTTGGAAATTTTGTAACCTTTTTACCATCTTCAGAAACAAGTAACTCAAGTGCTTTTGTAGAAGTATCAAGAGTTGCAAATAATTTATTTTCAACATACACATTTGCATTTGTCAGTGTGTTTAGCAATGTTGATTTACCGACATTTGTATATCCGACAAGAGAAATTCTGAAGAATTTTATCCTTTCACCGGACTGAGTCTTCCTCTGCTCATCCACTTTCTCAAGCCTTTCCTTTAAAAGTGAAATTCTTGTCTTTATCATTCTTCTGTCCGTTTCAATCTGTGTTTCACCCGGACCTTTTGTACCAATTCCCCCGAACTGTTTTGAAAGATGTGTCCATTGTCTCGTAAGTCTCGGCAATGTGTATTCAAGCTGCGCAAGCTCTACCTGAAGTTTTGCCTGAGCTGATCTTGCATTTGAAGCAAATATGTCCAGAATAAGATTGGACTTATCGATTATTTTGCATTTAATTTTTTGTTCAAGATTCCTCAGCTGGGTATAAGCCAGTTCATTTTCAAAGATCACAAGATTAACTTTATTGTCCATGACATATTGTTCAATCTCCTCGACTTTACCCTTACCGATCATAAACCTCGCATCATAGCGATCATTTTCCTGAAAGAAAGTTTTTACAACTTCTGCCCCCGCAGTCTCTGCAAGAAATTTTAATTCATCAAGTGAATCTTCGGTATGGGAATTCTTTTTATCTCTTCGGTTTGAGTAACATACTAAAACTGTTTTTTCTATTTCTTTTGCTGTTTCGTTCAAATATTTGCAATTATTTTAATTAAAAATACCTAAATTGCCTGTGATATTAAAGTCAGAGAAAGTTAGAATCAGCCCTGACGAAACTCATTTAAAAGTTGTTTGAGATTAGTTAAATTGATTCATGTTAGTGCCAAAGCTTTTTACTACACTCAAAACCTACAATAAAGAACAATTCTACAAAGACATTACCTCGGGTTTTATCTTAGGGATTATTGCTCTTCCTCTTGCAATTGCTTTTGGAATTGCTTCCGGAGTTTCACCGGAAAAAGGAATTATTACAGCTATAATTGCAGGTTTTATCATTTCAGCGCTGGGAGGAAGCCGAGTTCAGATTGGTGGTCCGACAGGTGCTTTTATAATTATTGTTTATGGAATAGTTCAGACCCATGGTCTTGACGGACTGATGATCGCCACAATTATGGCAGGAATAATTTTGATCATAATGGGACTTGTGAAATTAGGAACTCTCATTAAATTCATTCCGCTTCCGCTTATAACAGGTTTTACATCCGGAATTGCCATAATAATTTTCACTACGCAGATCAAGGATCTGCTGGGCTTGAAAATTGAAAATCTTCCCGCAGAGTTCCTGGAAAAGATCCCTGTATATTTTGAGAATCTTAATTCTTTCAATCCGCAGACTGTTTTGATTTCAGTATTAACTTTGGCAATTATAATTTTCTTTCCGCTTATTACAAAAAAAATACCTTCAATATTTATTGCATTAATTGCAGGAACACTGATATCATATTTTACCGGATTTAATATCGAGACGATCGGTTCTAGATTTGGTGAAATTCCCGGTTCATTTCCTCCGCTGTCATTTCCGGAATTTACATATACAAAAATTTATGCTTTAATTGGACCTGCATTTACCATTGCATTGCTCGCTGCAATTGAGTCATTACTTTGCGCTGTTGTTTCAGACGGTATGATTGGCGGAAGACACAGATCGAATATGGAGCTTGTGGCAAACGGAATTGCAAATATAGTTACACCTTTATTCGGAGGAATACCGGCTACAGGTGCTCTTGCCAGAACTGTCACAAACATCAGAAGCGGCGGGAAAACACCTATTGCAGGAATGACGCATGCAGTAGTTTTATTACTTATAATGTTTTTCTTCGGACAATATGCCGGAATAATTCCACTTTGTGTGCTGGCAAGTATACTGGTTATTGTATCCTATAATATGTTTGAATGGAGAGAATTTAAAACACAGCTGAAAATGCCTAAAAGTGATGTTGCAGTTTTACTTACTACATTTTTTCTTACAGTTATTTTCGATCTTACAATTGCTATTGAGATCGGAATGGTAATGACAGCATTTTTATTTATGAACAGAATGGCTAAAGTTGCAAATATCGGAATTATAAACAGAGAATTTGATGAAAATTACTCGGCTGCGGATTCCGGAATGAGTGAAAAAGATATGAAAAATATTCCGAAAGGTGTCATTATCTATGAAATTAACGGTCCGTTTTTCTTTGGAGCAGCAAGTAAATTCAAAGAAGCATTGAGAACAGCAGAAACCAGATCGAAAGTTCTTATCTTAATTTTAAAAAATGTTCCGGCTATAGATTCTACCGGAATTGCAACTATTGAAGATTTTTATAATGATTGCAGGAAAAACAATTCTGCTTTGATATTGTCAGGTATTCACGCTCAGCCGTTGTTTGC
>DAIPYE010000068.1:7514-15100 GCA_036782915.1 Bacteroidota bacterium
AAATCGGGTTTGATGAAGAAGATCGGAGATGAAAATATAAGAGGTAATCTGGAGGATTCTATAATCCGCGCTAAAGAGATTTTGAAAATAAAGGATTAAAATTTCATCAGATTTATGATGCTTATTTCACGAAGTAAACTAATTAAATTTTTTGAGTGCTTTTTGAATTCAAAAAAAGATTGTTCAATGAAAATCCGTGATAAATTGTGAAATTTCGGTAAAAGATTTACTCATTAAATTTCGAAAAAATATTCTGGAAATAAAAAACGGATATATACAATAATTTATATTTCTTGTTTCTGTTAAATCAGGTAAGTTCAAACAGACAACCCTCTTAGTTCCCAATATTTCGGGGCTGGAGGGTTTATATTTTATAAGAATAAAACAAAATGAAAGTTAAGAAAGATAAAGTAAAACTGATTACACTCGGATGCTCAAAGAATCTTGTTGATTCCGAATTTATACTGGCACAGCTTAAATCGAATGATATTGAAATAGTTGAAGATGAAAACAAAGCTGAAAATGTTATCATAAATACCTGTGGATTTATCGAATCAGCAAAACAGGAATCTATTGATACAATTTTAAGAGCAGTTGACTTAAAATCAAAGGGAAAATTAAAGAATGTTTATGTTGCGGGATGTCTTTCTGACAGATATAAAGATGAACTGGAAAAAGATATTCCTGATGTTGACAAATATTTCGGAGCTACGGATAAACCTCTGACAATTTCCGGTATTTTAAATGAACTTGGAGCGGATTACAAGCAGAATCTTTTAGGGGAAAGAAGTATAACAACTCCCCTTCATTTTGCGTATTTAAAAATCAGCGAAGGTTGCGATAATCCATGTTCTTTTTGTGCAATTCCAATAATGCGCGGAGCACACAGATCCAAGCCGCTTCAGGATATAATTACAGAAGCTCAGAAATTAGCATCAAAAGGAGTCAAAGAACTTGTGGTAATCGGACAGGATACAACTTACTGGGGACTGGATATAGATGGCGAGAATAAAAGGAACCTGTCAAAAGTACTTTCTGAACTGGCAAAAATTAAAGGAATTGAATGGATCAGACTTATGTATGCATATCCTTCAAGATTTCCCCTTGATTTGATAGATACAATAAATAACAATGAGAATATTTGTAAATATATTGACATACCCGTTCAGCATATTACGGACAATGTTCTGAAATCCATGAGACGGGGAATTACAAAGAAAAATCTTGTGAATTTGCTTGAAAAATTAAGGAATGAAATTCCCGGAATATCTATCAGAACGACTCTGATTGTCGGATACCCTGATGAAACCGAAAATGATTTTAATGAGTTGTTAAATTTTGTAAAGGAGTTTAAATTTGATCGTCTCGGTGTTTTCAGATATTCAAATGAAGACGGAACATTTGCCGGAAATATTCCCGACAGAATCCCTCCAAAGGAAAAATTACTGAGACAGAAACTGATCTTGGATGCGCAAAAGGAAATTTCTATAATTAATAATAAAGCAATTACGGGAGAAATACAGAGAATTTTGATAGACAGAAAAGAAAATGAATATTATATTGGCAGAAGCTACAAAGATGCTCCTGAGATCGATCAGGAAATATTTGTAGATAACAATGAAAGTAAAATCAATGTTGGAGAATTTTACAATGTTAAAATATTTGATTCGGAAGAATTTGACTTATTCGGTGAGATTGCATTTTAAATAGTTTATAAAATTTTTTATTCGTAAAAGTATAAAATCCCCGGAGGATAATATCATGAATAATAAATACAATGAAAGATCCTGTTTTATTTTTTCTCTTAAAAACAGTTTAATTATTTTCATTAGTTTGCTGTTTGTTTTTTTTCATAAAAACATTGCTTTCCCTCAGCTTGTAGACAAAACACTAAACTCAAACGGAAAAGAACTGTTTTATTTTGACCCAATGGTCTTTTACAGCAATGATGAAAAAAAGCCAAGACTTGATGCATATATAGAAATTCCTCTCGAAAATTTACAATTCAAAAAAAACAATGATACGAAAATGTATGATGCCAGTGTAAATTATGACATTAAGATTACAAATTCGGCTAATGAAGTTGTTGTAAATGAATCAACAAAAGATTATGTAAGCACTTCAAAAAGTGATCAAAAAAAACTCGAAGAATCCGCAAAATTTATTGTAAAAGAATACTACCTAAACCCCGGAAAATATAATTTAGAAATTACACTGACAGATATTAATACGAAATCTGAAAAAACCGTTAAGAGTAAAATAGAAGTAGTTGATTTTTCTCAGAAAGATGTTTCATTCAGCGATATTATGCTTGTAAGTAACATAAAAATAGACAACGGCAAAAAGGTAATTACCCCGCTTATTGATAAGAACATTGATAATCTGAAAGTACTTTATTTGTTTTTTGAAATATATAATTCAAAAGATGAGAAAATCATTAATGATTGTACATATAAAATTACGGACTCTAAGGACAATGTAATAGAACAGGGCAGTTATAATTTCCCTCTTGCTCCGGGTATTAATAAATTTTTCGAAAAGTTATCAACAGATAATCTTGTTTTCGGAGATTATAAATTAGAGATAAAAGGAAATCTGAATGGTGAAAAATTTGCTGAAAAGATATTTTCCAACAGAATGAGCGGCATTCCTAAAAATGCAAAGGATCTGGATCTGATGATAGATCAAATGATTTATATTGCATCAAGTGATGAAATCAATAAAATCAGGGATGCATCTACAAATGAACTTAAACAAAAATATTTTTTTGAATTCTGGAAAAGTAAAGATCCGTCTCCTAATTCTTCAAGAAACGAACTTTTAAATGAATATTACAAAAGAATCAGAACTGCAAATGAACGATATTCACATTATATAGACGGCTGGAAAACAGATATGGGTATGATTTATATTGTCTATGGAAATCCTAACAGTGTTGAAAGATATCCAAATAATGAAAATACCAAACCATATGAGATCTGGGAATATTACAATATTAACAAGCAGTTTATATTTGTTGATGACTCGGGATTCGGAGATTACAAATTAACTAATCCCGTTTGGGATGAAACCGGAAACAGAATTAATAACTGATCAGATCATTTTTTTTCTCTTATTCAGGTAGCTCAGTAATGCTGTGTCAAAGGGAGTTGAAGTTGAAAGAGTTATAAAATCTATATTGTTTTTCCCGCATTCTGTTTTATAATTTTCTATAAACTCTTTTATTGTTTCACGATAGGCTTTCTGCATTGCAAAGGGCTGTGAATAAATTTCCTCATTTGTCTCCATATCCTTTAAAGTTACGGGATTTCCATCCAGAAAACTTATTTCCACCGGATCAAGAATCTGAAAAATTATAACTTCATTTTTATTGTAACGGAAATGTTTCATTGCGTTCATTACTTCTTTCTGATCATCAAACAGATCGCTAAAAATTATTATTAATCCCCTCCTCTTAACTTTTTCCGCAATTTCATTCAGACATTTTGCAGTTCCTGTCTCATGAAGCGACTGAACCTTGTTTAACTCATTTAAAATAAGCTGAAGATTTGCTTTGGTAGAATGAGGAGGAATGTATTTTCTGATCTTTGTGTCATAAGTAGTAAGTGAAAATGAATCTCTTTGCAGCAACATCAAATAGGATATTGAAGCTGCAAGATATGATGAATACAAGTTTCGTGAGAGAATTATGTGAAGACGGATTTAATTCCGATGATTTTGAAAATATCTTTTCAAGTATATTTTTCTTTTTATTTTCTCCTGTCCTGATAATCTCAGATTTAAAATTCATAGATCTGCTGACATCAAGAAGAATATACGATTTAAGATTTGTTTCCTCCTCAAAACGTTTTACATAATAACGGTCTGTCTTTCCCAGTATTTTCCAATCCAAATACTTAAGATCATCTCCCGGCATGTATTGTCTGTGCTCGGCGAACTCAACACTGAATCCATGATATGGAGATTTGTGAAGACCTGCAATAAACCCTTCTACTACCAGACGGGCTTTCAGCTCAATGTTTGAAAGCCTCGCGATAACAGAAGGGTCTAAGTATTTTCTATAATCGGGGTTTTTTTGCAATAATTAATTTTTATTTTTTTGAATCTACATCAGGATCTTCATCTGCTTTCTTCTTTTGATCTTTATTAGGCGGCATTTTCGGATCTTCTTTTGTTGTTTCCTTATTCATTTTTTCAATCTTATCTTCTGTTACTTTTACTTTTGTACTGTCGGATGAAGACTGATTTCCCATTTTCTCTATATTTGATTGTATCATTTCTTCAATTGACTTACCGGATTGTAAAACTTCCAGCATGGTTTTTGCAGACTCACTCATCTTATCATTGGGATCTGTATCTGTAGGATACTTAGCTAAAAAATTCTGATAAGATTTTATGGCATTTGGTTTATCTTTTAATGTTTCATCATAAATAAATGCAACCATAAATAATGATTGTTTTGCTTCTTTAGTATCAGGAAACTTTTCCACAAGCTCTGTATAAGTTTTTATACCATCCGCCGGGTTTTTTAAAGATTCAATCTGTATTCCGGCAATCTGGTTGTAAGCAAATATAGCTTTATCTGATTTTGGATATTCCTTAATAAATTCTCTGTAAGTTACAATTGATTCGTTGTATTTTGCAGAATCTAATTGCGTTTTTGCTTCAGTCAGATACTGGTCCTCAGTTTTTTTCTTTGTTTGATTCGAGCAGCTCATTATTGTAACTGCTAAAAATAAAAATGTGAGGAGTTTTAAATTTAAATTTTGCATATTGTGATGGTATATGATTTAATTTATGAAATTCTTTGTATATTATAATGTAATTAAATCTAATTTAAATTTTAATGGTAAAACTCAACCTGAACGAAAGTTTTATTTGCAGGATCTGGGAAGAAAGTTCTTATTACTCAAATTTAAAAACTACTCTAGATAAAGAAATTGAAATAGTTGATTATGGGACTAAAAACACTGATTCCGGGCCGGATTATTACAATTGCAGGGTCAAAATCGGCGGAATTTTATATTCCGGCTGCGCGGAAATTCACAGATCAGAATCTGACTGGCATGAACATAAACACAGTAAAGATAATAAATATAATGAAGTAATTTTACATATTGTATTTTACAAAGACGATTTCAGCGGAGATTCTTTGAATCCAAAAGCAAAAAAATCCCGCCAAATTCCGACAGTAATTTTGTCAGAGTTTTTGACAAAATCTATTCACGAGATCTGGAAGGAAATAATAAACAATCCGTCGCCCCGATTCAGACTGCCATGTTTTCCAAAAAATCATGAAATCGCAACTTCAGTCAAAACAAACTGGCTCAGTAAATTAAGCAAAGACAGATTAAATGATAAATCCCTGAAAATAAAAAACCGGCTGGAAGAAATTTCAGATGACCTTTCAAAAAAAATATACTGGGAAAATGTTTTGTTTGAATATATCTGTGAAGCTCTGGGATATTCCAAAAACAAAAATCAGTTTTTAAACCTTGCGCAAAAGACAGATATTGATAAAATAAAGAAGCTGAACTTAAACAGAATTCAAACAGATTCATTGCTTTTCGGATTATCGGGATTTCTGATTGATCTTCGATATAGAGATAAGTACATTGATGATCTAAAATCCTCCTGGAATAATTTAAATGATATTATCAGAAAAGAAATAGCCGATAAATCGGAATGGAATTTTTTCAGACTAAGACCGGCTAACTTTCCAACAGTCAGAATTGCATACGCATCCGGTATTTTATTTGAAATTTTATATAATGATTTTTTTAAAGGAATTGTAAAAATATTTGAGGAAAGCAGCGATTTAACAAATGACCTTATCATCTTATTCAAAAAGGTGGAGATCTCAGAGTACTGGAAACGGAACTATAACTTTGGAAAAGAAAGCAAAAATGAAACTGCAAAAATAGGAGAGGACAGAATTAAAGATATTATAACTAATGTATTGCTCCCCTTAATTAATCTTTATGCGGAAAAGTTTAGTAAGACCCCTTTGAAAAACAGAGTGGATTTTCTTTACAGAAAAGAAAAGCAAAAGAGCGGAAGCAATGAGATAACAAGGATCATGGAAAAGCAGTTGGATGTAAAAGTGAAAACAATTTCAGACGAGCAAGCTCTTATACAGCTTCATAATTTATACTGTCTGAAAGGGAAATGTAATGACTGTGAAATAGGGAAAGTTGTTTTTTCAGCAAAAAGAGTTCAGGAACCCTTAAAAATAATATTATATTAATTTAAAGTTTAATTTATATATAACTCTGTTTATTCTGATAATCTCAATAATTATTTTTAATAAATAATACTCATATATTCAATCTCCGAAAATACTGTGAATTCTAAGCAGAGAAATGTATTCATACAGGGAATTGAACAATATTATAATAATTTAAAATATACATTTAATGAAAAGAATTATTTGGCTTTGTTTGATTTGTATTATTTTCAATTTTTCCCAATCTTATTCTCAGAATAAACTTCTAAGTCTTCCTGAACTTCAGAAAACCAGGTTGTTTAAATCTGTTGAAGATGCAGCGTTATCTGGGCAAAATGTTTTTAGAATCAATCTTTCAAATCAGGGACTGACTGAAGTACCGGAAATATTATTTTCATTTACAAACCTGCAGTCTGTTAATCTGAGTAATAATAAAATAAAAGAAATTCCCGGCGAAATCGGGAAACTGGTTAATCTTCAATATCTGAATCTTGAAGGAACTGAACTTTCGGTATTGCCACAGGAATTAACCGGGTTAAAAAATTTATTATATCTTGATCTTGACTATGATAATTCACTTAATGCCACAGTTGCATTAAGCCAGATCTTCAATATGCAGAATTTAACAGAGCTGTCAATGAAATCTGTTTTTATTATGTCAGTTCCTTCACAGATCGGTAAAATGAAAAATCTTTCAAAGCTTTACCTTTCAAATTGCGGAATTACTGACATTTCTAAAGAAATCGGTTCACTGAAAAATCTTACTGTCCTTGATCTGTCTTTTAATGAACTTACAATATTACCACCCGAAATTGGAGAAATGGATAAGCTGAAAGAACTTTATTTAGGAGGGAATCAGCTGAAAAGCTTACCGGAAGAAATTAAAAATCTAAGTGAATCGCTTCAGATCCTGAGTCTGGCTCAGACTAATTCTTCATCCGGAGAATATTCCGTAAATCCTGTCCCTGAAGATTTAGTTAATACAATTCAGCAATGGCTGCCTGAAACGAAGATTGTATTTCCGGGGTATTGAATCAATAAATTATTAAAAGTTACAGAGTTTTAATTCTTAAAAATCAGGAATTTACTCCAATTTTAATTTTCCGTTAAAAGAGGATTTGTTGCAGTATCTCTTGACTGAATATAACTCTCTACTTTGTATCTCATTGCTACAAAAATAAAAGCAACGGCAGTAACAAACATTAATCCCGCAAAAAACCAGAAATATTCCGATCCGTTAAGTTTATATGTTCCGTCTGCATTTACTATTAATGTATTCACAATAGCAGTAATTGCATTTCCCAGGGAAACAGATAAAAGCCATAAACCCATTATAAAAGATTTCATACTGTTTGGTGAC
>DAIPYE010000069.1:0-15001 GCA_036782915.1 Bacteroidota bacterium
AACTCGCGACCAACAGCTTGGAAGGCTGTGACTCTACCAACTGAGTTACTCCCGCAATTTTCGCCACTGTATATTAAACTTCAATTAAGAACTATTTTTGTAACGTTGTAATAAAGTTCAGTCAGTGGGTAGGGAAGGATTCGAACCTCCGAAGACCTTAGTCGACAGATTTACAGTCTGTTGCGTTTAACCACTTCGCTACCTACCCGTGAATTTTCCGATCTTTAAAATAAATAGTATATAAAGTTTGCGAAAAGATTTATAAAATATCAATTTTCACTAACTAAATCAATAGAATTATTAATAAAAAGTTGTGAAATTTGTTAAATAATTGCCCGACACTTCAAAATATTCATAAAGTGCTATTTCTGATTAAAAAGTGATAATTTGTGTATATCGTGAAATTTGCGTCAAACTAATTCTTTATTTTTAGCCAAATTCAGTGTCCTACATCAAACTCATGTTCAATAAACTGTCAATTTTAGCTTTCTGGATCTTTAAATTTTTCACCCTTTCGTAAATTGTGTTTTTCTCCGGATCGGAAGATTCCCCTTCGTAAAAACTTTCTGTACTATTATAAGGCGTATATAAATTTATGCTGACTTCTTCACCGGTATCATTTTCATAAGCAATTTTCCCGCTTGATACACAGATCACTCTTACCGTATTTCCAATTTTATAATCTCCTTCTGTACCTTTTAATGCTATTACATTCTTACTCTCTGTTTCAATTGTAATATAATAACCTTGTTCAGAATATCTTATTATTCTGGCTGAGATTACTAATGCCTTACTTTTCAATGAAGAATTCATATCTCCGAGTTCCTTATCCTTTTCTCTTAATTCTCTGTCAATGTCATTCACTTTAACTATCGATGATATTTTTTTATTTAATAAGTTCATGTTTGACTCAACTATATTTTTCTCATTTGAAATTTCCGATCCCGGAAAAGATGATATTATATTCAATGCATTGTTAAGTTCATTCAATGCTTCGCTGTACTTTGAATTCGAGTTAAGTTTTTTTGCATTTGATAATTTCTGTTTGTATTCCTCAAAAGCTTCATTATAAATGTTATTCTTTAATTCCTTGCCTTCATCATCATTCATAAAACTTCCGGATTTATTGAAATATCTTAATGCCATGCGCCAGTCATTCCTGTAACTTAAATTTGCCATTTTAAATGAATACTGGTTGATCCTTTCCAGAACCTGCTTTTTATATTTCCCGTCACTGTAAATCCTTAAAAAATTTTCATACTTTCCTGTCATTTGTTCCATTGATTTCAGATCAGTTGCCCTGTCTGATCTCACCAGCTCAGTATAATCCCTGTCCTCCTTCAACGCAAATGTATAATATGCAAAATATCCTATTGCTGAAAGTATGGCAAGAATGATAAGGAATATTAAAATGTTTTGATAAACTTTTTTTCGCATCTGCGCCGGGATCTTTTCCTTGGAAATTTCCAGTCTTGCATTTATAAAATTAGTTTCGATCTCATCAGAATATTTTAAAACATTTTTATAATAGATTTCCGCTGCCTTATAATCATTTCTGTTAAATGCCTCATCACCGCTTGTCATTAAATTAATTTTAGTATTGATGAGCGCAACAGCTTTGTTATAAAGATTTTTTAGTTCGGTGCTTTTCCTGTCAATTTTTAATAACTGCTTTGCCTCTATTATTGCTTCAGAATACTGATTCCTGTTGATGAGATATTCTATGTTAATTATAGAGTCATGAAAAGAAACTTCATTTATTTTTCCGGTGAATTTCTCTCCGCATCCATATACAGCGCAGCCTTTATTCTCTTCCCAGCATTCAATGTGGTAAGGAGATGTACATGACGGACAGATCAGTTCCTCATCTTGATTTTTTATCGGAGTCTGGCAGAATGTACAAATATTTTTCGGGGTCTTGATCGAGTCTTCTTGCATTTAAAATTTTGTTAAAATAATCCGTGGGATTATTATATGGTTATTTTGATGAGAAAAAAAACACCAAGTAAGATCAGAAAACTTCCGGTAAAGTAATTCAGCTTTTTTCTGAATTCCGGACTCATCTTTTTTGTGTGTTTTATTACCAGTTTTGTCATAATGTAAAACCAGAATGTTGTACCTATTAATACTCCTATTGAAAGTAATACTCCTGTGGAAAAATTCGAATCAATCAGCCCGTAACTTTTCAGATAACCAACTGTTGCAAACCATGAAGCAGGCAATGTTGGAGATGACAGACACATTAAAACTCCTGTAAAAAAACTTCCGGTTATACTCTGATCTTTATCTAATTCTTTTCCAACATGAAGTATTTTTATGATCCCTTTTTTTGCTTTTTTTAATTTTTCCTGCTCTGCTTTTATTCCCACTTCATCAGGCTCTATCTTCTTCAGCATTATATTTAATCCATACAAAATCACAAGAATACATCCGGTTATTCCAAGATAATATTTTAGTTTTTCTTCGTTTGCAATAAAAAAATCATCTACTGACTGCGGAATTATTGAAGAAATCAATGAAACTCCTCCAAAACTTATGAGAATATAAATCATATCCATAAATCCTGCGCCTGCGCCAATTGCAATAGCGTTATTAAATTCTTTTTTTAAACCTCTGTCTATTATGGCGAAATATGTCGGTCCTAATGGCGGCATTGAATACAAAAATCCGATCACTAAACCTACAACTAATCCAATAATCACTAAAAATTTTTATTTAAATAAAATTACTTATTCAGAAAAATAATTTCAATTTATAAGCTGAATGAAAGTTTTAAAATTTATTTCTCTTGTAAATTTTATAATCATAACTTAGTTTACAATGCATGAAAATCAGAAAATTAATATTAACTGTATTCATTTTATTCTCGCTGAGCTTCTCATATCAGCCTGTTTCCGGATTTACAAACTTAAAAGCGCCTGTTGTATTTGTTCTGGATGTATCAAAAGATAAAGTTACAAATGAATTTTTAAAAGCCGGTAAAAGCAGTTTTTTACGGACTCAGGTTTCTCTTACAATTCAATGTTTAATTTTAAACAGAATAGATTATTATAATTCAAGCTGAAGTTAATTTATTATCTGAATTCTTTACTTATCACATCTATCTCTCCCGGATATGCAATTCCACCCATAAATGTATCTATAGTAGGTTGTATTTTTAACGTTAGTTTCGAACTGTTTCCTGTCTTTCCGCCTATTGCCAATGCAAGATTTATTAATTTTTCATATCCGCCGTCACCTAATAATTTATAAAAATCTATTGTAACGGGAATTGGAATGGTTACTTCCTTTCCGACTCCTGGAATTGTGATTCCCTTATCAATTTCTCCGGTCAGCATTTCCTGTCCGTCAATAAGAAGTCTCCAGTCTAAACTTTTTATTATGGATGAAGATTCTTTTGATCCGCCTGCATAATCAGGATTTTTTGCGATCAGATTTACTGTAAAAGTCGCAGGAAGATTTCCGCTTGTAAATGACGAAAGCAGTTTCGCCCCGTCAAGTATATTCAAATCCTTAATTGAATTCATGTTTTTTAACTTTACTCCGTCGAGATCAAATCCGCTGACAGATCCTAATTTAAATTGAAGCCGTTTTGCATTATCTATCGCCTGATTGACTCCCGAGCAACCCGGAATAAAACTTATAGAAAAGTACATTACAGATAAAATCATTGAGATCCTGAAAAACTTTAAAAATTTTGTTTTTTTCATATATTTTTATTTAATTGTTTATTTAAGATAGAATTAAAATACATATTTAATTTTCAAATTTAAATTGTTTTGAAAATTATCTGAAGATTAAATGGAAAATCAACCCGGAAATAGGAAATTTTAATTTTTTAAGCCAATTTGTCCAATAGAAATCAAATAAGTTTTTAACGCAAAGTGCACAAAGATTTTTGCAAAGTACGCAAAGAATTTTTGCTTACATGGTTATTTGTTCATAAGTGCTTTAAGTCTTTGAGACATAGTGTCAAACAAAATACTCTGATGAAAAATCCGGGTTTAATTATTGTAGCGCAAATATAAAAAAAGACCTTCTCTTTTGAAGAAGGTCTCTGGTATTGCAGAGAGAGAGGGATTCGAACCCCCGGAAACGTTGCCGCTTCAACGGTTTTCAAGACCGCCGCATTCAACCACTCTGCCATCTCTCTCTGTTTCTATTTCAAATTACGAATTACAAATTACAAATTAAAGTTTGAAATGAATCTGAGCTTTTATTCTTTCAAATTTTTGTATGATTTTAAAAGAAATTTTATAAATTCATTTCCTCTATATATAATATTCCAATATCCAATATCATAATTCCAAAATCGTAAATCTTATATCTTTTACCATTTCCTTAAAATCCCCGAGCTTAAAATTCCCGATCCTTGTCCTTCTGAGCTCTTTCAAATATCCCCCAACACCAAGTCTTTCTCCAAAATCATTTGCAATCGATCTGATATATGTTCCTTTACTGCTTGATATTCTGAACTTAAGTTCTGATTCACTTTTCTTTTCAATTTCGAATTCAGATACATTTATCGTTCTCTGTTTTCTTTCAATTTCCTTCCCGGCTCTTGCCAGTTTATACAATGGTTTGCCGTTATGCTTCAAAGCTGAAAACATCGGCGGCATTTGCTCTATTTCACCGAGAAAAGTCTTTCGAACTTTCTCAATTTCTTCATCAGTTACCTTTACATTTTCAATCACTTCTTCTTCCCTGCTTTCAGTGTCAAAACTCTTTGTTCTTGCCCCGATCCTGATTATCCCTTCATACTCTTTATCATATTCAATAAATTCGTTTATCTTTTTTGTCATCTTATCCGAACAAATAATCAGCAGCCCCGTTGCTTTCGGATCAAGTGTTCCAGAATGACCGGCTTTTTTAAGATTGAATTTTTTCTTGAATATCCTGACAATATCAAAACTTGTAAAATCTATTGGCTTGTCGATCAGAAATATTTTATTGGAATATGGAGAAACAGGTTCTTTATTTTCGGATTTTTCTGATTTTATATTAATTGTCAAATCAATTATTATCTTATTTCTTCCTGTTCTGTATCCGTGGAAGTATCATCAGATTTCGGATCAGTATTTATTGTATTCAGAAGTTTCTGAATTTTATCTGCATACTCAATCGTATCATCATGAAAAAATACCAGATCAGGCATATATCTTAAAACAATATGCTTTGCAAGCAGGTATCTGATGTGTTTTTTCTTTTCATTAATTTTTTCCAGACAAACATCTACCGGTTCCTTGTTTCCCAGAAAACTCAGATAAACTTTTGCCACCTTAAGATCCGGTGAGATCATAACTTTTGATATTGTTACAAGTCCGATCCCGCTTATTTCAGAAAGATCCCGTGACATTGCAGTGTTTAATTTATGCTTTATTTCTTCTGCAACTTTTTCAGTTCTTATAGACATATTTTTACGGAGTTACTAATTTACGTTTGGTTTCCACAATTTTATAACCTTCTATGATATCTCCAACTTTCACATCATTGAAATTCTCCAGACCGATACCGCATTCATAACCTGATTCTACTTCCCTTACATCATCCTTTATTCTTTTCAAAGAAGAAATTCCACCGTCAAAAATTACAAATCCGTCTCTCAGCAATCTTACCTTATTATTTCTGTTAACCTTTCCGTCTAAGATATAACATCCGGCTATAAGTCCAAGCTTTGGCACTTTAAAAGTTTGCCTTACCTCTATTGTACATGTGATCTCTTCTGAAATGTCCGGCGCAAGCATTCCTTCAAGCGCATGTTTTACCTCATCTACAAGGTTGTAAATTATATTATATAATCTTACATCAATATTATTTTTCTCTGCAAGCTTTCTTGCATTCAGATTTGGTCTGACATTAAAACCTATCACAATTGCTCCTGATGCTTCAGCAAGCAGAATGTCTGATTCGCTGATTGCTCCGACAGCTTTATGTATAACTGAAACTCTTGTTTCTCCGGTTGTAAGTTTATGCAATGAATCTTTTAACGCTTCTGCAGATCCGTCTGTATCAGCTTTCAATATGATCTTTAATTCGACCTGTTTTCCTTCCTGTATCTGTTTTGAAATATCATCAAGTGTTACATATTTAACCTGTCTGAAATCCTGTTCACGTTTTAACTGCTGCCTTTTCAGAGAGATCGATTTTGTATCTTTTTCTGAATCAAGTACCACAAAAGAATCACCCGCCTGAGGAACTCCGTCAAATCCGAGAACAACTACAGGAGTAGATGGCTTTGCTTCATCCATTTTGTGATCTCTTACATCAAACATTGCTTTTACTTTTCCGCTGTACATTCCCGCAAGAAATGAATCACCGATCTTCAGCGTTCCCTTCTGTACAAGAACTGTCGCTATCGGTCCTTTTCCTTTGTCTAATTTCGCTTCAAGTACAACTCCCCTTGCATCTTTGTTAGGATTGGCTTTTAATTCCAGCAGTTCGGATTCAATGAGAATTTTTTCAAGAAGCTGATCAATATTCTTTCCGTGTTTTGCGGAAATTTCAACAGACTGGTATTTTCCGCCCCACTCTTCTACAAGTATATCTTTCTCTGAAAGTTGTTGTTTGATTCTTTCCGGATTTGATTCGGGTTTGTCAACTTTATTTATCGCAATTACTATCGGCACATTTGCAGCTCTCGCATGACTGATCGCTTCAATTGTCTGCGGCATAACACTGTCATCTGCTGCAACTACAAGTACTACTATATCCGCCGCCTGTCCGCCTCTTGCTCTCATAGCCGTAAATGCTTCGTGACCGGGAGTATCCAGAAATGTAATTTCTTTTCCATTATCAAGCTTCACTTTGTATGCTCCGATATGCTGTGTAATTCCTCCAGCTTCACCCGCTACTACGTTTGCCTTTCTCAAATAATCCAGTAAAGAAGTTTTACCGTGATCAACATGTCCCATAACAGTAACTACCGGTGCTCTTTCTTCAAGCGATCCTGCTTCATCAGGCGTATCTTCCAGCGTTTCCTCTTCATATTCCTTGAGAAATTCAATTGTATATCCGAAATCACCTGCTATTAATTCTATTATATCTTTATCTAGTCTCTGATTTATCGAAACCATTATTCCAAGCTTCAGACAATTTTTTATGATCTCATTTGCATCATTTCCCATTAAATTCGCAAGTTCAGAAGTAGAAATGAATTCATTCACTTTTAATATATGCTTTGTGGATTCTTTCAGCTCAAGTATCTTTTTCTCCTCTTCAATTCTTTCCTTCCTTTTTCTTTTCCTTGCAATACTTCTTGCCGATGATGAATCTTCATCTATCTTCGCAAATGTTTCCCTTATAGCTTCATCAATCTCTTTCTGAGTTGCATCCTTTGCTCTGTGTCCTTTTTCTAATTTTATTCGTCTCCTTCTTTCCTGCTCTGTCTCGTGCTTTTTCTTATCCTTGTCTTTTCTGTCCTTTATCCTTCTGTCTTCGATTATCCTTGCCGGAACTTCAGCCTGAGTATATGTCTTACCCGGTACTTTACTTACAGGGGGCTTGTTTTTATCATTAGGCACAAAAGTTTTTTTTCTGCCATCTTTTATGTCTTTAATTGTAATTTTTTCCGAACTTGGTTTCGGTCTGTTCTTATCATGCGGTCTGCTCCTGACTCTGTCATCAGGTTTTCTGAACTGGCCGGTTACTGGTGTTTTTTCTCTTGAAGGATCTTTTGTCTGCTCTGCAGGAGTATCTTTTTTTGTATCAGAACTAAGGGGTACATCAGGCTTTACAAACTTTCTTTCAGTGGCTTTGAATATCCTTAAAGGTGCTTTGTTTCTTTCATCTGATGCTGCAGGTTTTGCAGATATTCCTTTAAGTTTATCTGATGCAGCTTTTTTCTCGATCTTTTTAGCTTTTTCTTTTTCCTTTTCAACTTTTATTATTTTATCTCTTTCTGCATATGCCTTCTCTTCCTGCTTTTTCTTCTCTTCTTCCTTTTTAATATTCTCTGCTATAATTCTGCCTCTTAATTGTTCTTCTTCTTCCTTCTTCTTTATTTCCAGCTCTGCTATTCTTCTTTCTTCTTCCTGTTCCTGCTTAATTTTTTCGGTCTCAGAAAGATTCAAATGATGCTCTTCTGTGAATTTAATAACTTTGATTAAAGTTTTGCTTTTTTTATCATAATCTTTTTCAAATTTTTTATACACCTTTTCCACTATCTCCGGCTCCAGATTTGTATTAATTGAAGCCGTTATATTTATCGATTTCAGATAATCCAGCAGATCATCCTTTGAAATATTAATATCGCTGGCTATCGAACTTACTCTTTGTTTCTTTATTTTAATATCAGTTTCCTGCATTGGGTTTTTTATTTTCTGAAATTAATTATCTGATACTGAAGAATTTTTTTATTAATCTTCTTCATTTATATTTTTTTTAGATTTTTTTGCAGAATCCTTTCCCTCTTCCAGCATTACTTTCTGACCGTCATCTTCCGCATCTTGGACATCATCTGAATCAATATCTTCTTCTTCATCTGTATATTCCTCTTCATCCTCTGCTTCGACATCTTCTTCTTCATTTTCAGGAGCAGCTCTTACAACATCTATCTGATATCCGGTAAGTTTTGATGCCAGTTTAATATTCTGTCCGCTTTTTCCGATGATAAGACTGATCTGATCTTCATCTGCATATATTTTTGCAATTTTATTTTCATTGTCAAGATGTACATCATTCAGTTTTGCCGGTGATAAAGACCTTGCAATATATAATGCCGGCTCATCTGAATAATTTATAACATCGATATTTTCATTGCTCAATTCTCTGACAATGGAATGTATCCGTATTCCCTTCATTCCCACACATGCACCTACCGCATCAATCCTGTCATCGTTTGATGTAACAGCAATTTTAGCCCTTTCCCCCGGCTCCCTTGCAATACCTTTGATCTCAATTATTCCGTCATATATTTCCGGGATCTCCAGTTCAAAAAGTTTTTCGAGAAACTGTTCATCTGCTCTGGAAACAATTATTAACGGCGGTCCGGATTGTCTCTTTTCAATGCTTTTTACAATGCATCTGATCGTATCACCTTTCTTATATCTCTCTTTCTGGATCTGTTCTCCCTTTGGAAATATGATCTCGTTGCTGTTATGTATCAGTAAAATTGAAGTTGGTTTTATCTGATATATCTCTCCGACAAGAATTTCACCCACCAGATCCTTATATGTGTTATATGTTATTTCTTTTTCAATTTCCCTGATCTTCTGATTAAGATTCTGCTTCAGATTTATTACCATCCTTCTTCCAAAATCCAGGATCGGAATTTCTTCTACATATTCTTCACCGATCTGAAACTCTTCTCCGGTCTTGTCTTTCGCTGTTTCAGCATCTATTTCTGTATTTGGATCATTCACTTCTTCGACTACAAGTTTGTATAGAAATATTTCTATATCTCCTTTTTCCATATTTACAATTATGTCATATCTTGATTCCGGTCCGTATTTTTTTTCCATCATTTTGTTAAAGGAATCTTTTATTACACTTGAAAGAATATCCCTGTCAATATTCTTGTCCTTTGCCATCATGGAAAAAGCATCTACAATTTCTGATTTCATTTAATTTCTTTTATTTTTATTAATATTATTTTTTAAAACTGATTTTAACTCTTGATTCTTTTATGATATTGAATTCTATTGCTCTGTTTTCTGAACTTAACTTCTTTCCCTTTTCTTTTTTCAGTATTTCAAGAAATATAATTCCCTTGTCACCGTTTTCTATCTTTTCAAGTTTACCTTCTATCTTTTCGCCGTCATTCATTTCAATTTCCAGAGTTCTGCCAATATGCTTTTCAATCTGCCATAAATATCTGAAAGATCTTTCTGTTCCGGGTGATGATACAACTAATTTTGAAAGCTCCTTTACCTGAAGTTTTAAATCAACAAGCTCATTTAAATCTCTGTTTATTTTTGCTAATTCATCAATATTCACACCTTCTCTACTGTCTGCAAAAATTTCCGCAACCTTTGTTCCTTTTTCACCCCTGATTACTAATTCAACAAGTTTATAATTTGAATTCTCAAAATATTCGTCAATTATTTTTTTTAAGTCGTTTTCCATTTTTACAAAAAAAAAGTGGGCTTTCAGACCCACTCATAATCATTAACATTAAATTCATTTACAAAATACAACTATTGACCTTTAATTACAAGGTATTCAATTTTAGATTCCCGGAAAATTGTCAATATCGTCTAAATTAATTTTAAATATGAGCAAAAAAGTAAAATAATTAAAAAGATAAGAAGTTTCCTAAACAAAGAATTGCAACGTAAATTCAATCCCCATAATGTTATTTCAAACAATTTTTAAACTCACGTTTTTGGACATAAGCCGGAAATTGCTACATAAATATCAAATTTTAGTAAGTTAATACATGAAGAATTTAGAAATTTTGTAAATAATTTCAATATTCTGATGTGCCACACCTTAAGGTGTGCCACATTTTATAAATGTGGCACGAGTAGTATTTTGTTTTTTTAAAAAAACATTAATTTCTAAATTTTTTAATGTCTCCTCAAAAATTACCCTTTTACACAATTTATACTCCGGTATTTCCATATTCAATTTTTTTTAAAACTACATTATTTTCTTTCACAATTTAAAATGTTTTAAAAACCTATCCTTTTAAACACAAATTCCTGTCTAAGATTAAAAATTGTTTTGACTTTAACTTTTTTTCACATTGAAAACATTTCAGATATTGTCGTTTTAAAAATGGTTCTAATATATAATTCTTCAAAATTCGTAAAATCGATAATTTAGCTTTTAAAATCGTTTTGGACGGTATTGGTAATTGTGATTTCCTAACTAAATCATTAATACAGTTAATAACATTCATAAACCCTGATAAATTATTTTAAAAGGATTTACTCATTTTTTAATCTGCAAATATTTCATTGAAAAAATCTTTCATCGCTTCCCACGAACGCTTATCAGCATTTGCATTGTAAGCTGATCCTTTTGAAACATCATTCCCTGCGCTTTCCATGGTAAAAGAATGAACTGCTCCGCTGTATTCCGTTAAAACATAATCTACAGATGCATCTTCCATTTCTTTTTTAAAAGCAATGACACTTTCTTCCTTTACAAACGGATCTATTGCTCCATGCTGAACTGATATTTTACATTTTATATTTTTTGCATCTGCGGGATTCTGCGTGCCCAGACTTCCGTGAAAACTTACAACTCCTTTTATCTCAGCTCCGCTTCTCGCCAGCTCCAGCACACATCCCCCGCCGAAACAGTATCCTATCGCCGCAATTTTATTCGTATTCACAAATTCCATTTTTTTCAATTCAGTTAATCCGGAATTTACTCTTTCTCTCATTAAATTAACATCACCGTAATATTTACCCGCTTCCTTTCCTGCTTCTTCCTGAGATTCGGGTCTGATATCTTTCCCGTACATGTCAATTGCAAATGCAACATATCCGAGCTCTGCTAACTCCCTTGCTCTCATTTTTTCATAATCTGAAAGTCCTTTCCATTGATGCACTATCAGTATTCCTGGGCGCAAATTTGTATTGCTGTTATCATAGGCAAGATACCCCTGCAATAACATATTGCCGTCTTTGTACTCTATATCTTTTGTCACTATTTCTGATTTTAAGCCCATTGAAATTGATAAAAATAAAATTACAAATATTAATTTTTTCATTTCTCTCCTTTTTATTTTAAAATAAAAATTTCTGTTAAATTTTATAATACTATAATTAGTGTAAAAAAATTGAAATTATGAAAAGAATTAATTGTATGTATATTTACAAACAAACATGGATCATAATTCTGATTATTCCGGAGAAATTGTCAAAGATGCCGATAAAGCTGAAAGAGAAAGGATATATTCTTCCCTGTTCTTCAGTGCATGTTTTGTCTCTGTACTCTGGATTATTCAGTTTTTTCAGTATCTTACTGAATCTGATCTATCAGCCTATGGAGTTTTTCCGGGAAAAATTTCCGGATTAAAAGGAATTTTTTTCTCGCCTCTTATCCATTCCGGTTTCTCACATTTAATTTCAAATTCGATTACTCTGTTTCTGCTTTTATTCGGAACATTGTATTTTTACAGAAGCTCTGTCATAAAAGTCTTTATTATAATCTATATTTTTGAAGGTATTTTAGTCTGGCTTTTTGCAAGACCGTCATATCATATCGGCGCAAGCGGCCTTGTATATGGATTTGCCGGATTCCTGTTCTTCAGTGGTGTTTTCAGAAAGGATAAAAGATCAGTTTCTCTTTCTCTGCTGATTGTTTTTTTATACGGCGGAATGGTCTGGGGTGTGCTTCCGACTGATCCGAAAATTTCATTCGAGTCTCATTTGTTCGGCGCTCTGTTGGGAATTTTATGCGCTTTTATTTTCAGGAAATCTGACCCGCCTCCTAAATATGAATGGGAAGAAGAATCTGATTCGGATAAATATAACGATGATTATGATGACGGAAAAGAACCTGAAGAAGCGGAGATCGATAAAGATGCTGAACCGGAAGATTTCAGAAGATTAAACTAAAAGTAATTTTTATAAATATTTAATTTATATACTTAAATGTCAAAATCAGCTGTAATTACTGGGGCAACTGCAGGGATCGGACTTGAACTTGCAAAGCTTTTTGCAAAAGAAAAATATGATCTTATTCTGATTGCCCGAAATGAAGCAAAACTTAAGGAAATTTCTGAGAGTTTTAAAAAACAATGGGGAATTAAAGTGATATCCATTGCAAGAGATCTTTCAATTCCGGATAATGCGTATGAAATTTACAATGATGTAAAAAAACTTTATCCGGAAAAAACAGATGTGCTGATAAATAATGCCGGATTCGGTGACCTTGGTGAGTTTGTAAATTCTGATCTCATGAACGATGTTAATATGGTAAATCTGAATATTACTTCTCTTATGGTCCTTACAAAATTGTTTCTCAAAGATATGGTTAATTCTGATTCCGGAAAAATACTCAATGTTGCTTCAACTGCGGCTTTTCAGCCCGGACCTTTTATGGCAATATATTATGCTTCCAAAGCTTTTGTACTTTCTTTCAGTGAAGCTGTATCTGAAGAGTTAATAAATACAAATGTTACCTTAAGCGTTCTCTGTCCCGGACCTACTGTTACAGATTTTCAGGAAAGAGCGGGAATTGAAAATACTAAAATGGTCAGCCGGAAATATGCTGTTATGACAGCCGAAGAAGTTGCGGAAATTGCGTTCAGAGATTTGATGAAAGATAAAAGAATTATTGTCCCTGGAATGTTAAATAAAATCGGAATACAACTGGTCAGGTTTTTACCTCGAAAATTTATTACTAAATTTGTTAAATCTCTTCACAAAAAATAATTTCAAAGAAATTTTATTTCACCAATTGTTATTTTCTTTCAATGCTTCAATGTGTCTGAAATGATGCCTTCCGTGCCATGAATACATTGCTGTAGCAACTCCATTTGTATATTCTCTCTTTAATTCAGGGTGAAAGAATTTTCTTTTAAAATCTTTTTCTGACATTGAATTCAAAAGCATAACCCATCTGAAATGAAGCGAATCTAATAGATTTAGAGAAATTTTTATATCGCAGTTCTTTCCGTCTTCCAGTTCTGCCCATTTATCCTCAGCATAAGGCTTTATCACCGGCGTTTCTTCTGTTAATGCCAGTTTGAATCTGATATATGAATTCTCATGACTGTCCGCAATATGGTTTATAACCTGCCGGACTGTCCATCCGCCTTCTCTGTATTTTGTGCAAAGCTGATCTTCAGAAAATCCTGAAACTAATTTTCTCAATTCAGCCGGAAATTTTTCAATTTCACGGATCTTTATTCTGATTTGTTCTTCGGTTAAATTTAACGGGATTTTAATTTACCGATCGGATATTTCAGTATTTCTGTATAAGTATTTTTCAGGGGAATTACTTTTAATTATTTAAATTTACCACTTAAAACAATTTAATGAATAATTCACCACAGATTCACTGATTATTTTTTATTGTCAAAAATAATTGTTTTTAAAATCTGTGAATCTGTGGTAAGAATCACATAAATATTTAGGAATGTTTACTTGAGATAAATTATTAAAGTTGACCGTTTTAAAAATAAGATCAAAAGAATAGCCACTAATTGCTCGAATTAACATGGATTTAAATGAATATTTATTAGAGCAACCTCTTTTTTAAAATTCGTGAAAATTAGTGTAATTTGTGACAAAAAATAATTTAAAATTTATTAGCGGTCAATTTAAGTAGTTGATTTATTTCACTATAAAATTAAGTTTGAACGGAATTTTTCTTTCTTAAATATTTATTGTAACTTCCTGCCCCCTGAACGGAATTTCAACATCTTTAAAATTCATTCCTTTTAATGTGTTTTTAAAAATTTCCTGCTGATCAGGTTCACCGTGAACAAGAAATATTTTTTCCATTATCTTTCTGTCAAACTTGTCAAAATAATCGTGTAATTCATCCTTATCTGCATGTGCTGAAAATGAATTCAACACTACAACTTTTGCATTTACATTATACTCTTCCCCGAATATTCTGACAACAGGATTTTCTTCAGTCCTTGATTCTATTATCCTTCTGCCAAGTGTGTGCTCAGCCATGTAACCGACAATAAGAATTGTAGAATTTTTATCTTCAATATTGTTTTTCAGATGATGAACTATTCTGCCGGACTCTGCCATTCCGGATGCTGAAATTATTATACAGCATTCATTCAAAAAATTTAAACTTTTAGATTCCTCGACATCCTGTACATACCTAAGATCCTGTAATTCAAAAACTTCATCTCCGTTCAGTATCCTGTTTGAAAATTCTGTATCATAACATTCCGGATGCAGTTTGAAAATATCGGTAACCTTAGTTGATAAAGGACTGTCTATAAAAATCGGTATTCTGGGAATTTCATTTGTCTCGTATAATTTTGACAGGGAATAAACTATTTCCTGTGTCCTTCCCAGACTGAATGCCGGGATAATGATTTTCCCGCCGCGGGTGATTGCTTCCTTCAGCACATTTCCAA
>DAIPYE010000070.1:0-14810 GCA_036782915.1 Bacteroidota bacterium
CAGAAGCAACGGGATAAATGTAAGATCACTCTCAATCAGAGGTTCATCTGATGTAGCCGGAGGCGGAATAGGGAACAGAGTTTTGCTGCTTTTAGACGGCAGACCGGCGCTTACAGGGGATTCCAAAGGAGCTCTTTGGTCGCTTATTCCGGTTTCATTGATAGAGCGAACTGAAGTTGTAAAAGGAGCATTTTCATCTTTGTACGGCAGCAGTGCAATAGGTGGTGTCGTAAATGTGATTACCAAAAAGCCGACTTATAAATCATTTACAAGTTTAAATTTAAATTACGGGTTTTATGAAAAGTTGCCTGACAATTTAAAATTTTCAGATGAGCTTCATTCATTTTCAGGCGGTGATATAATTCAAAGTAATACGATCAATAAATTTTCATATCTGTTTGATTTTAACTTTCTAAAAAATAACGGTCATGCGCAGCAAACTAATTACGGATTTTACGGATTGACGGGAAAATTTACTTTCGATGTTTTAAGCAACAGGGACCTGGAAGCATCGGTTCAATATACAAATTCAAACAGCGGTTTTCCTCATTACTGGAGAAGAGATGCAGGGAATCCTGCCGATCCTTATAAAATTGCTGATATATATATTGGTGATAAAATTGAAAAAGAATCTTCCAGTTTTGATATTTTTTACAGAGCAGTCCCGGGAGCAAATTCAAAATATACTACCCGGTTTTATTATTATAATATTAACAGTAATTCCTATTATAATCCCAACAATCCGGTTTCAATTCAGTTTGCTGATACCGGCTTTGGATTAAATACTTATATTGATTCATATAATCTGGGAAATATCACTCAAATGGATTATCAGCTTGGAAAATCCAATTACCTTATCACTGGTTTTGATTTTCAGATCAACAAAGTGAAATCAGAGCCGGAGGATATTTTATACGGAAATCAGCAGATGAACAATATAGGATTGTTTGCTCAGGATCAGATAAATCTTATAACAGATAAAAACAAAAATGAAATTTTAACTTCAACTGCCGGTGCAAGATTAGATTATAATAAAGTTGTAAACGGAACCGAATCATTCCAGCTTAGTCCGAAGCTGTCCTTTATATATACTCCACAAATATCACTCGGATTGATCAATAATACTTCATACAGAATTTTAGCGGGCAGAGCATTCCGCGCGCCTTCTATTGCAGAGATTTATTTTAAAAAAGAATTGTTCGGCGGATTTGAATTTTTATACAATCCTGATTTACAACCGGAAGAAATGGTTTCATTTGAAATCGGTTTAAAGAAACAATATAAGAGCAGATTTACAATTGATGCGGCTTTTTTCATAAATTACTACACAAATCTGATTCAATATGTAAATACAGGTACTTCTTTGTATGGTCCTTTCCAGGTTCAGAATGTTGCAAAAGCACAGATAAACGGATTTGAATTTTTTATTGATTATAATTCTACGTTGAAATTATTCAATAATCCTTTTGATTATTCATTTAATATCGGTTATACTTATCTGCATGCAAGAGATCTTTCTGATAACAGAAAAGATGATTATCTCCCTTACAAAGCCGGAAACAATTTTAATTATACAGCGAATTTTAATTATTACGGATTCAATTTAAATGTAAACGGCAGATATTTAAGCGCGATAGATGAAGTGATTTTTTATAAATTTGAAGAACCGGATTCATATTTTTTAATGAATGCGAAATTAAGCAAGGAAATAGTAAATAACCTCTCTGTATTTGTTGCTGCAAACAATTTATTAAATGAATCTTATCAGGAGTTGGAGAGAATTCAGGCACCAAACAGAAATTTTAACTCAGGTGTCAGTTTTAATTTCTAATTTAAATTCTATTTGTAAATTTTAATTTCAATATCATTACCGCTGCTAATGCAAGCTCTGTACATGCCTTCAGAATTAAAACACATTTGAATATTACAGTTTTTATCTATTGCTATCAATCCGCCTTCGCCATTAATTCTCTTTAATTTATTATGAATTAATAAATTACAGGCTTCTTCAAGTGTTAATTTTTTATATTCCATTAAGCATGATACATCATAAGCTGCTACAGTTCTTATAAAATATTCCCCGTCACCTGTACATGAAACTGCACAAGTGTTATTGTTTGCGTAAGTTCCTGCGCCAATCAGGGGAGAATCTCCGATTCTTCCGAATTTTGTGTTAGTCATCCCGCCGGTTGATGTTCCGGCAGCGAGATTACCATCTGAATCCAGAGCAACTGCCCCGACAGTTCCGAATTTTTTCTCTGTCGCATTACCCGGTTCATTTTCGGAATGATCAAGCTGAACTTTATTTTCCTTTAATGCTTTTTGATATTGCTGAAATCTGTATTCATTAAAAAAATATTCATCATCCTCAAATTTCATTCCATTTATTTTTGCAAATTCCTCAGCGCCTTTTCCGGATAAAAATACAAAATCAGATTTTTCCATAATTTTTCTGGCAAGCAATATGGGATTTTTCAAATTACTTACTGATGAAACACAACCGGCATTTAAAGATTTTCCTTCCATCAACGAAGCATCCATTTTGTGTTTGCCTTCATTTGTAAACACCGAGCCTTTACCTGCATTAAAGAGGGGATTGTCTTCAAGAATCTGAATAGCTTTCACAACTGCATCAGCAGAACTTCCTTTTGACTTAAGTATTTCCCAGCCTTTTATTAATGCTTCCTCAAGAGCTTGAGAATAGCCTGTTTCCTTTTCTGAAGTCATGCTTGATTTAAGTATTGTTCCTGCTCCGCCGTGAATTGCTATACCTGTATTCAACTTTTTTATATTTTTAATTATTTAAAACTGTAAATTAATTTAAATAAAAAAACCTTGTCAAATAATATTAACAAGGTTTTTAAAAATAGCTTTTATAAAACTTCTTTTATTTTCTTTGGAATTTTTCTTCTTCAAGAGTAAATGTCAGAGATAACACATGACTGTTTCCAAGTTCTTCAAGACCGTCAAATTTAGAAAAAGAATAATCAATATTTATTTTTGGTAATTTCACACCGGCTCCGAGAGTATAATTTCCAAGTTCATTATATCCGGTTCTGATACTTACTATATCCTTGAAAGTATATTCAAGACCTGCGTGTACATCAAGGCTGACCGGTCCTACATTTGCATTTGCGCTGGATTTTCTGTTTTCAAATCTGAGGTCAAAATCCACAGCAGGAGAAAATCTTCCGTTTAAAAATTCAAACTGATAAGCAGTCCCAAGTTTAGCTGTAGGTGTAATTACTTCATTTTTTCCGGTAGACCATGATAAATAAGTGGTTGTTATATCCTGCAGATTTGCTCCGAGATAAAAATCTCCAAATGGATTATATCTTGCTCCAATATCAATTCCTAAACCCCAGGCACCGTCATCGGCAATAGTTTTTCTTATGACTTTGAAATTTGCTCCGTATGAAAATTTTTCAGATTGTTTTTTTGAGTAGGTAAGGTAAACTGCGTAGTCGGCGGAACTGAATTTTGTTATTTTATCAGGATCAAGTCTTTCACCCGGATCAAGAATTCCGTTGCCGTTTAAATCAATAAGAGCATTTCTGGTATCCGAAATATCATCGATCCCCATTCTAACCATACTGAGTCCAAAAGATGCAGACGGACCAAAAGGAATGCCAACAGATCCGTAATCATAATTTATTAAATTCCCGAACATTGCATCATGCATAAGAGAAAACTGCGGATAATTAATTTTAGACAGAGAACCCGGATTCCAATAACCGGCAGTTACATCACTCACAAGTGCTACATAAGCACCTCCCATACCTTTAGGACGACCTCCTACACCGACAGCAAGAAATTCACCTGCATACTTATTACCACTGCCTTGTGAAAAACAATCCTGAATAAAAATCACAGCAATCAGAAGTGTTAAAACTGCCTTTATTTTTAATGATTTCATAATTTGGGTTTAGTTTACTTTTGTATTATGGTTAAAAATTAGTAAACAATAATTGCATAATCCTCCGTAAAAAATTTCTGTAATAATGAATATTTTTATTCTTTAAATCAATACAAAATAAATTGATTTTGAAGAAAATGAGGGAGTAAAAAACTTTTTTAAACGCAATTGTTGAATTAGCTTTAAGGTGTTAGCAAAATAACAATATAATTACATAAAAGATTACATTTGTTTAAAATTAATTTACTCAAGTTGACCTTCCAAATATTTATGTAATTCTTACCACAGATTCACAGATTTTAAAACAATTATTTTTATCAATGGAAAATACTTAATGAATCTGTGGTGTTTTAACCATTTAATTGTTATAGGTGGTCAACTTAAGTTAGTTTGTTATTGAATTTAATAGATTTTTAAGGATAAAGTTTGAAATATTTAATTCCGGAACAATATTGAGTAATAATGTATTTCTTATGATAACTATAAATTGTATTTTTCGTTTAAACAAATCAAAAAATTTAAAAATGAGTAAAAAATTAATTTTCCCGGTAACCATAGTAATTCTTTTGACTCTGGGTATATTTATCGGAATGAAAATTCAGAATGCAGTATCTGATGATAAAAATTCTTCTCAGGTTAAAAAATTCAATGATGCATTAGAAGTTACTTCAAGGTATTATGTAGATGATGTGGATTCGCAGAAACTGACGGAAGATGCAATAAAAGGGATGCTTGAAGGATTAGATCCGCATTCAGTTTATATAAGTGCTGATCAGTTAAAAAAAGTTAATGAGGATTTTCAGGGAAGCTTTGAGGGGATCGGGGTTGAGTTTGATATAATAAATGATACTCTTACAATTGTATCTCCGATTAACGGCGGACCTTCTGAAAAACTTGGGATACTTGCCGGCGATAAGATCGTCAAAATTGATGGTCAGAATTGTGTAAAAATTGCCAGGGATGATGTGCCTAAAAAACTCAAAGGACCTAAGGGAACAAAGGTTGTAGTTACAATAGTGCGTTCAGGAATGGAAAAACCACTGGAATTTGAAATAATAAGGGACAAAATTCCAATTTACAGTGTAGATGCTCATTTTATGTATAATGAAGATATTGGTTATGTAAAAATTTCAAGATTTGCAGCAACAACTTATGATGAATTTATGAAAGCAATGGCAGAAATGAAAAGCCAGGGTATGAAAAAAGTTGTACTAGATCTCAGAAGTGATCCGGGAGGTTATCTTGATCAGGCATTTAAAATCTCCAGTGAGTTTATACCTGCCGGTCAGAAAATTGTTTACACAAAAAGCAGAATCAAAGATTTTAATGAAGAATATGTTTCCGAAGGCGGAACATATACAGAAATACCGTTGATAGTTCTAGTAAACGGCGGTTCGGCTTCAGCCAGTGAGATTGTTTCAGGCGCTGTTCAGGACTGGGACAGAGGTTTGATAGTCGGTGAAAATACTTTTGGAAAAGGATTAGTTCAGAGACAATTTGATCTGCCGGACGGATCTGCTTTCAGAGTAACTACTGCCAGATATTATACACCTTCGGGAAGACTGATTCAAAAACCTTATGAAGGAAGTAAATATAATGCTTCAACTACTGCAAATGTTCAGGGAGATAATCTTGAACATAAAAATGATATTCAGGATTCTACCAGACCAGCATTTAAAACTATGGGCGGCCGCACTGTATATGGCGGGGGCGGCATAACTCCGGATTTTATTATCAAAATGGATACACTAACAGATTATACAGTTCAGTTAAGAAGATTGAACCTCATATATATTTATACAGAAAATTACATGTCTAACAACCGTTCAAGAATTGAATCTGAATATAAAACAATAAATGATTTCAGAAATAATTTCACAGTTACAGAATCAATGCTTGAAGATTTAAAAACTCTGGCAAGAGAAAAAGATATTGTTTTCAATGAAGAACAATTTAATAATGATGTGGACTATATAAAGACTTCAATTAAGTTTCAAATAGCTCGGGATATATGGGGAAACAACGGAAGTTATTCAGTATGGGTCGATACAGATGAACAGTTTTTGCAGGGAATAAAGCTTTTTGATGAAGCAGTAAAACTTTCAAGTTTGAAACAATAATAATAATAATGTCTTTTCAAAATTCCGGGATAAGTTTCTTTGCAGTATTTATATTGTTTTATTTTGTTGCAAATGAAACTTATTCCCAGGATAATGTCCTGGATATCGGTGAAGAATTAAAATATGAAGTTTCATTTGGATTCATAAAACTGGGATATGTCAATTATAAATTATCAGGATCCAGGAAAGAAGGCAAGAAAATAATTTATAATTCGAGACTTGAAGTAAAATCCTACCCTGAAGTTCCTTTCATAAAATTAAATGAGATATACGAATCGGAAATGGAAAATTCTGATAAGGATCTCTTTTCCCGAAAATTCTTTAAAACAACATTTAAAGACAGAAACATTTCGCGAACGGATTATAAGTTCAATTATAAGGAAAATTTTGTAAAAATATTCAAAGAAACAGACGGGAATATTGAAATTGATAAAAAGCTTACCATTAAAGATAATATTTACTATAGAGATGAACTAAGCTGGCTATACGAAGCCAGAATTAATTCATTCGCGAATAAAAACTATAATATTCCTGTTTTCACAAATGAAGAAGAATCATCAGTTAGATATTCATTTAATGTAAATAAAACTTTTGTAAAGATTGAAAATTATGATTATGATATTGCAGTTATAAAAATGGAAGGTACATCGGATTATTCAGGATATTTTGGATTTAAAGGAGAATTTTTAATTCTACTATCAGACGATGAATACAGAGTACCAATTAAGGCGTATTTTAATTCTTCCCTTGGAAATGTGGTTCTGGAATTAATTTCTTATAAAAAAACTAAATGGACACCTCCGGCTTTTTTAAAATAGGTTTTGAAATGTTCATCCAAAAATATGAAATGTTTAATTCTTAATCTTCTTTTATTTCTTTTATGCAGTCAATCCATATATTCTCAGAATAATATTCTGTCAGAAGGTGAAGAATTAAATTATGTTGTATATTACGGATTTATCCAATTAGGGGAAGTAAGAATGAAAGTGACCGGAAAATCAGTTACGGGTAATGAAACTATATATTATTCCAGATCGGAAATGAAATCATACAAAGGCATTCCTTTTGTCAGTCTGAACAGTGTTTTTGAATCCGATATGGTATTTAACGGGAAAAATGTATTTTCAAAAAGATTCAAAGCAATTGAATACAAAGAAGAGGGGGATGTAATAATTGAATATAAATTTAATTATGACTCAAACTTTGTTTATGTGAAAAAAATTAACAATGGAAAAACTGAAATTGATAAAAATATTCCTTTCAATGAAAATGTCAGATTTCAGGATGGACTTTCATTATTCTATGAAGCAAGACTTGATTCATATTCCGGTGAAAATTTTTTGATCCCTGTATTTATGAATGAAACTGAAACTTCTGTAAATTATTATTATTCATCAAAGAAAGAAGAAATATCTGTTACGAAGTTTGATAATGACATAAATGCAATAAGGTGTAACGGAATGGCAAATTTTGAAGGAGTTTTTGGACTGACAGGAGAATTTGCCGGCTGGTTTTCTGCTGACGATGCAAGAGTACCTGTAAAATCACAGCTTAATGTACTGATTGGAAATATTACCCTGGAACTGGATTCTTATAAACGAAAAGGATGGATATTAAAATAGATTTTTGGATAAAATTAATCTTTGTTCAGATAAATTATTCAATTAAATCCTTCTTCTATTCCATTTCTCTATAATTAATAGATTTATTCAATTGAAATCGAGAATCAATTTAGGTATTTTAAATAAAAACTAACAAATAATGACAATAATAAAAAAATATTCAGCAGTAATTCTCCTTTTCATCTGTACCAGCATTAATGCTCAGGATTCACAGGAAATAATTCAGAAGGTTCAGTCAACATATGAAAATATAAATGATGCAAAAGCTGTATTTACCCAGACTGTGAAAAGCTCCGGAGGAAAAGCCAATTCATCTTCAGGAACGATTTATATAAAAAAAACCAATATGTACAGGATCGAAGCAGGCAGCCAGATAATCATTACTGATGGTCAGACTTCATGGTCATATTCATCCAAAAAAAAGCAGGTGATTGTGGATAACTATAAGGATGACGGAAATACATTTTCTCCCAATAAATTTCTTTTCAACTATCCTGAAAATTTTTATTCTGATCTCGAAGGAGAGGAAAATGTAGGCGGAGTGGATTGTTTTGTAATAAAGCTTTCTCCAAGAAGCGGCGGGTCTTTGAAATCAGCTAAAATCTGGATTTATAAAAAAGATTTTTTTATAAGGAAAGTTAATATTGTTACATCTGAATCATCAAGTACTTATTCATTAAAAGACATTACGCTGGATTCGGGAATGAATTCATCAAAATTCAGTTTTTCACCTCCTCAGGGTGTAGAAGTAATAGATTTAAGATAAAATTAATTTAATTTTAAAACAAAGAAATTTAAGTTAAGCTTATTATTTTTAAATTTGCTTAACTTTTTTTTTAAATACTGCCGGGATTATTATTGAATAATAAGATCAAAAAAATTCTTAAAGCTGTCTTCCTTTTTTCGCTGACATTTTTCTTTCTTTATCTTGCATTCAGAGGAAATGATTTTAATGAATTATTTCTTGTGCTCAAAAATGCAAATTATTTTTATGCATTTGCAGGGGCATTTACAGGAATTATTATTGGCGGTTTGATCAGAGCTTTCAGATGGAGATATTTTCTTGATCCTTTAAAAGAAAATATTGGTATGAATATTTTGTTTTCGTCTATGATGATCGGATATATGATGAACAGTATTATACCGAGAAGCGGTGAAATTTACAGACCGGTTTTGCTGGCTAATAAAGAAAAGATCTCAAAAGCTTCAGCATTCGGTACTATTCTGGCTGAAAGAGTCTTTGATATGCTTTCCTTGCTGATCTCATTTGGAATTTGTCTGATCTATTTTAAAAAAGAACTTTCTTCTACTTTTGAACAGTATAATCTGGAAATTATCTCTCTTTATACATCTATAATTGTGCTTGCTTTTGTGATACTGCTTTTCATTATCATTTTTAATCTGGAAAAGTCGGAAATCATTATTGAAAAAATTACAAAGAAAATTCTTCCTGAGAAACTGCATCTGAAAGTTCATAACATGTTCATTTCTCTGATAAACGGATTCTTGTTTATCCGTTATCCGAAATATTATTTGCAGATATTTGTTCTATCAATACTTCTCTGGTTTTCCTATGTATACTCGACTTATCTGACGCTAGCTGCATTTAATATAAATATGAATTTATTCGATGCTAATCTTCTTCTCACAATGATAACTTTTGCTTTGACCATTCCATTACCGGCAAATTCAGCAGGTATTTATCATTTATTTGCAACTGCAACTCTTGTAAATATTTTTGGAGTAAATAAAGAAGCAGCATTTGGATTTGCAACTGTCAGTCATCTGCTCGGTCTTCTCGGTTTAGTAATTATTGGGTCTTACTATTTTATAAGGCAAAATCTGAATATCAAAAAAGCGAAACAGCTTGAAGAAACCGGGATAAAAACTGAACAATAATTTTTTAATTCTCATTTTCTGGTTTTAATTTATTTTCTTTTCTTGCTTTAATATATCCGAATACAATTGGCATTACTGATAAAATAATTACCCCAATTATCACATACTCAAAATTCTTTTTTACAAAAGGAATGTTGCCGAAGAAATATCCGAGAAGTGTCATGGACATTACCCAAAGAATTCCTCCGAAAATATTGAAAGTTACAAATTTTTTATAATTCATATTGCCAATTCCTGCAACAATAGGTGCAAAGGTTCGGGCAAAAGGGACAAATCTTGCATAGATTATTGCCCTTCCTCCGTATTTCTCATAAAATTCACTGGCTTTAATTAGATGATCTTTCTTGAAAAACATGGAATTTTCCCTTTTGAAAAGTTTAGGTCCGGTTTTATTTCCAAATAAATATCCTATTTGGTCTCCAACAATAGCTGCAATTATAAGACTGATATTAAGCACTGTGATGTCGAAAATACCTTGAGCTGAAAGCAGACCGGCAGTTATTAATAATGAATCTCCCGGAAGAAAGAATCCAACAAGTAATCCGGTCTCGGCAAATATAATAATTATAAGTACTGTTAATCCGCCCCATTTTATTAATTCTTCTAAATTACCAAGTTTACTAAAAAAATCCGTTATTAAATCCATTTATTATTTTTGATTAAGGTAAAGTGTAATTTAATGATATTTAAGCAAACATTTGAGTTAAAAACTTGTCACTTTTTAAAATTCTCAGTTTTTTAATTTACTTAAGTCGACTGTTTTAAAAATAAGATCAAAAGAATTACCTCTAATTGCACGAATTAACACGAATTTAATTGAATATTTATTAATACAACCTCTTATTAAAATTCGAGAAAATTTGTGTAATTTGCGGAAATATAAATTTAAAATGTTTTTAACGGTCAACTTAAGTAATTTAAATTGATTTTATATTTATATTGAAACTGATTTAAGCATGTAGCTGTATGTATCATAAAAGTATATTGATTGTTTTTACATCTTCAATAAATTATATTTACACACTTTAAAATTCATAACAATAATAAAATTTATGTCTGACGTACTTCTTGAGGTTAACGGATTAAAGAAATATTTTCCGATAAAGACAGGTTTGTTCTCAAAAACGGTTGGCAATGTGAAAGCCGTTGATAATGTGACTTTTAAGATCAAAAAAGGTGAAACTTTAGGACTGGTTGGTGAATCCGGTTGCGGTAAAACGACAGTTGGAAGAGCAATATTGCGTTTAATCGAACCAACTGCCGGTGAAGTTTTTTTTGAGGGGAAAAATATTACTGCAATGTCAAATAAAGATCTTAAACAAATAAGGAAACAAATGCAGATCATTTTTCAGGATCCTTACTCTTCATTAAATCCCAGAATTACTGTCGGGGGAATGCTGAATGAAATTTTAAAATTTCATGAAATTGCCGAAGGTGAAGCTGCTGAAAAAAGAGTAGAACAGTTACTTGAAACTGTAGGTTTAAGAAAAATTTATGCAAGAAGATATCCTCATGAATTTTCCGGAGGTCAAAGGCAGAGAATTGGAATTGCCAGAGCATTATCTGTAGAGCCTAAATTTATTGTTTGTGATGAACCTGTTTCTGCGCTTGATGTTTCTATTCAGTCTCAGATCATTAATCTTCTTCAGGATCTTCAGAAAGATTTTGGCATAACATACTTATTTATTTCACATGATCTTTCCGTTGTAGAGCATATTTCAGACAGGGTTTGTGTAATGTATCTCGGTCAACTTGTTGAAGTAGCCAACAGTAAAGAATTGTATAAAAACCCGAAACATCCATATACTCAGGCATTATTATCTGCTGTACCGGTTCCTGATCCGAAGAATAAATCGAAAAGAATTATTCTTACCGGAGATGTTCCGTCACCGGCAAATGTTCCGACAGGCTGTTATTTTCATCCGAGATGTCCGAAAGTTTTTGCGGATTGTTCGACTATTCATCCAGAACTTAATACTAATTCTGAACATCAGCAGAGTTGTCTTCTTTACCCGGAAAGTTATCCGAAGAATATTAAAGCTGCATAATTCAACAGCAAGCTTATTTTCGCATTTAAATGCTATTCCTGTTATAATTCGATTAAAGTTGAAATTATCTGAAAGAGGTTAAAATTCTTAACCTCTTTTTTTTATTTCCGAATTTAATTTTATTTTTTCTAAAAAGATTCAATAGATGGATGATTTTGAAACTAAATTGATACAACTGACAGTTAAATTCAACGTAATGTTAATTCATAAAAGATCTCACATTTCGAATGATTAAAAAAATATTTACGATATTCTTCTTTATTTTCCTGAATAATTTTGTTTACTCACAAAATCCGGCTGATTCCTTAAAAGGATCCGATACTGTTTACACAGCAATTACCGGTATTATTAAAACGGAAAAAGACTCAGTTTTATCCGGAATTCAGATCATCATTAAAAATGAGAGGAATAATTATTCAGTAAAATCAGACATTTCAGGAAAATATTTTATCAAAACAGAACCCGGTAAATATATAATCACAGTTAATCATCCCGGTTTTAATAGTTATGAATTCAAAAATGTAAACATAAATAAAGATGAAATAAAAACACTTGATATAATATTAATTGAAAAAATTGTCAGTACTGATGAGATTGAAGTGGAAGGTACTTTCAGACAAAGACAGGATGATCTGAGAACAAGTGTGTATAATTTAAACCCGCAGGAAGTAAAAGCGCTTCCGGGAGCAGTGGAAGATGTTTTGCGGTCACTTCAGTCTTTGCCCGGTGTATCGTCTCCGAATGATTTTACTTCCCAGCTTGTAATCCGCGGATCAGGTCCGGATCAGAATTTAATAATAATGGATGATGTGGAAATATTCAATCCGTACAGACTTTACGGACTTGTAAGTATGTTTAATCCTGAAACGCTCAGTGATATAACTCTTATTACCGGAGGCTTTCCCGCAAAATACGGAGACCGATTATCTGCAGTGCTTGATGTTACGAATAAAGAAGGGGACAGAGTAAATTCATTGAACGGAATTATTAACACAAGTATTGCAAATGCCAATGTTATCTTTAACGGGAAAAATCCTTTTAACATACCCGGAGCGTGGCTTGTGTCAAGCAGAAGAACTTACTATGATTTGATCGTCGGACCATTTGCGAGGAGAGCAAAATTAATTACTGATGATTCATCATTTCCTTCTTTCAGAGATCTGCAGTTCAAATTAGTTACCGGTCCGTTTAATAAGAGCAGTATAATTTTAAACGGAGTTTTTTCAAATGACGGAGTCGACATTATTCCCGGATCCGGAAATGAAAGTCCTGACAGCATTGCTGTAACTGATGTTACAAAGAATGATATGCTGGCTCTTGCCTGGCTTTATAATCCGAATAAGAATTTCATTTCCAGAACAACTGCCTCATGGTACCGTAACAGCGGCGACAATGATTTTAACAGCGAGTTACTCGATCCGCTTATTGACGGTGAAAGTTATACTCCTGCGCAGAGAGACAGTCTCAGATTAATCGGCGCAATACTTGGATTGCAGTTCGATTCAAAATATACATTCAGAAAATATTCAATAGGAAATAAATCAATTGTAAATAACAAGAACTCTCAGCAGGAATTCGGCGGCGGTCTGGATATTGTAAGAACTGATCTCAGCTATAATCTGAAAGTGGATGACAATCTCCGGGCTTTCATTAATAATTTTCCGGCATCTTCTGCATTTAATGATAATTTCTATCTGGAAGGAGAAGATAATTACAGAGCTTATTTGTATGGTCAGAGCATGTTCAAAGTAACCAACAGATTTTTTGTGCAGCCTTCTCTGAGATTTGATTATTTCCAGATAATTAATACACCTTATCTTGCTCCGAGAATAAATATAGGTTATGCAGTCGATCCGCTTACTACAATTCGCTCATCGGTTGGAGTATATTATCAGTCACCCGGACTGGAAAAATTAGTTGACGGCAGAACTTTTTATGATCTCAGAGGCGCAAATGAAACCGGTCTGAAAGCGGAACAGGCGATACATTTCATAGCCGGTATAGACAGATGGATCGACAATCAGTGGCTTGCAAAAGTGGAAGGATATTATAAAAAGTTTAATGATCTGATCGAGCAGCAAGAACTCATCGGCTACAGATATGAATATACATTAAAGGATCCTTCCATAAGGTTGCCTGAATATATAAAAGATTCTGAGAACTGGATAAGATCTGATGAAAAACTTCCTTTTGATTCTCTAACAACAATTCCGGTAAATGCCGGAAGCGGAAATGCATACGGATTTGAGATCAGTCTTGAAAGAAAATATACATCTTCGAGAACAAAGCTTTACGGATGGATAAATTATTCTTTATCTTTTTCCAACAGAAATAAATACGGAGTTACATATCCATACAGATTTGATCAGAGAAATGTAGCAAATATTGTTTTGAATTACAGAGCCAACAACTGGCTTGAACTGGGGGCAAGATGGTCTTATGCTTCAAATTTTCCATTTACTCCTCCTGTCGGAATTACTCCGAGACTTGTCAATGATTCGATTGCAGTAAATCCGATCACAGGGGATGTGATTTTTAATCTGGATTACGACGGCACTGAAAATCTGTATAGTGAAACAAGACCGGCGTATCACAGATTGGACATAAGAGCGACTGCTTATACAAATTTCTGGTCTGCAAACTGGGCTTTTTATATTGATGTAATAAATGCGTATAACAGAAAAAATGTACTCGGCTATGATTATTCACTTGATGAGAATTTAATTTTAAGAAGAAGGACAATTGGAATGTTTCCAATCTTACCAACTATTGGTGTGAATGTGAAATTCTGAATTCAGATTATATAACATAAACTTTGTCAATATTTCCGAATCCGCTCCCGGTGTTTAGTGTGTTTAGTACTTTTCAGAACCTGCGTCTCCAACGGTGGCTTTAAATTTAATGCACATGTCTTTCCTTTATTTTATAAAGTTCATTTTTTCCATGAAAATAACTCGTGCTAACTCTTCAAGCAAGTGAGTCTTTTGATAATTTATCGACTACTTCATGTATTGAAAATATTTTGAGATGTTTGTGAAATCAATTGAGAGTATAATTAATGATAATGATAAATATTTGATTGTATATTATGATAAAACGAAGTGCATTTTTTGTCCGACAAAATCTTTTGATACTTATGCATGTAGCATAGTAAGTTCTATGAAGTCAATTGTAAGTTCTATGAAGTCAATTGTAAGTTCTATGA
>DAIPYE010000071.1:0-14687 GCA_036782915.1 Bacteroidota bacterium
GTATATTGTTTTGTTTTCAAATCATCTTGAGATAGATGAATCGCTTTTAACGGGTGAATCCAATCCGATTCATAAAAAGGAAAAAGATGAAATTCTGTCAGGTAGTTTTTGTCTTTCAGGAAACGGATATTATGCAGCAGAAAAGATCGGTGATGAAAGTTTCGCAGCGCAGATTACCAAAACGGCAAAGAAATATAAATTCGACAGAACTCCGTTACAGAAAAGAATCAGTATAATAGTTGAAACATTATTCGTTGTTGCCATTATTCTTGTTATACTTGAGGTGATTCTGAACAGAGGAGAATATAATGTAGATTTTATAAGAAAAATTTCAACGATACTTATTTCACTGGTTCCGCAGGGACTTGTATTAATGGCGACAGTAACATTTGCAGTTGGAGTTAGCAGGATCAGTAAGTTAGGTGCAATTGTACAGAGACTGAGTGCAATCGAATCTTTTTCAAATGTAAAAGTTGTCTGCACTGATAAAACAGGAACACTGACACAGAATAAATTAAGTGTCCATAAGATCAGTAAATTTGAAAATTCATATTCCGAAGAGGAACTAAAAAAACTAATCGGGACCTATGCAAAACTCACCAGTGATAAGAATGCAACAATTAATGCCGTAAATATTTTTGATGCAGATAATGAATATACTTTTGCAGATGAGTTTCCCTTCAGTTCTGAAAGAAAGATGAGTATGATCGAAGCCAAGAAAGGAAATGAGAATACAGTATTTATTTTCGGAGCATTTGATATTCTGAGTAATAGATTAAATGATAATACAAAGGGAGAATCAGAAAGAATATTTGAAAAGAATAATTTAAGTGTTTACAGAAATGTTCTGTTTGGCAGAGTTATTAATGCAAAGACTCTTCCAGAAATCAGAGAAGATATTGATAAAATTTTGATTGAGCCATTTTGCATAATTTCCATAAAGGATATAATCAGAGAGGATGTTTTTGATGCGATTAAATTGTTTGATGAAAATGAAATAAAGATAAAAATTCTTTCAGGAGATTCGGCAAAGTCAGTACAGGAAGTAGCAAGCGAGATCGGCTGGAAAATAAAGGATGAAGATATGATCTCGGGAAATGAGCTTGAGAAAGTAAATGATACGGATATCAGGCAAATTGTATTAAACAAAATTATTTTCGCCCGGCTTAAACCTGAACATAAACTCAGAATAATTAAAACCCTTAAGAAGGAAAAGATATATACAGCAATGATCGGCGACGGAGTAAATGATCTTCCGGCGATAAAGGAAGCGGATATGGGAATAGCTATGGAGGAAGGAAGCAGCATTACAAAGGAAGTAGCGGATATAGTTTTATTAAAAAATAAATTTTCTCTGCTTCCTCAGATATTTGACGAAGGTAATAAAATAGTAAATACTGTAAATTCTGTTGGGAAATTATTTCTAACAAAGAATTTTTTCGTGATTTTCATAACGCTGTTATCTCTTATCTTCCTGCTTGATTTTCCCCTGACGCCGAGAAGAGTTTCACTGATAAATGTATTCGGTATAGGATTACCTGCGTTTATGATCACACTAAAGAATCTGAACACGGAGAAATCGGTTAATTTTATGAAAGATCTGTTTTCATTTGTAATAATATCAGCAATTATAATTGTAACAGCGGGCTATACCGGTACATATGTTGTAGAAAAATTTCATGAAGTAAGTGAAAAAGAAATTCAGATGGTAATGCTTACGATCATGATAATTACAAATATTGCAAATTACTTTTCAATAGTTTTATTAAAGGACGATACAATCTCAAACAGATTAACTTATATCATTTACGGGTTTGCAATTTTATTGATCTATATTTTCTTTTCGGCGACTCAGATAAATTCAGGAATAATTGAGATAGTTAAAACTTTTTACGAGATAGATTATGTGAGAAAAGATCTATGGCCGTTGATTATGATAATCAGCCTGATAAGTTCAATAGTATTATTTGTGATTCAAAAATACAGAGCAAAATATATTAAGCAGTTAAATAACAATTAGAAATTAACAATTAGAAATTAACAATTAGCAATAAGCAATTTTAAATGAATACAGGTCATTTAAAAAAAAATAGCTGTTCAATAAATTCAATATTATGAAAATTCAATTACATACACAGATAATAATAGCATTAATCCTTGGGGCACTATTCGGTTCAATATTTCATGTTGATCAGAATAAATTATCAGTAACAACAGCTGCAGGAGAAGAGATTGTTCAGGACTGGAGTGAGTTTTCGTATCTTAAAAAAGATTCAGTTATTAAGACTTTTGATGCCGGTTCCCAGCTGAGTATAATAAAATACTTTAGTTCGGTAAAAGATAAAAAAGTAAAAGAGAATTTAAAGATAGAGATTAAATATCCTTCCGGTGAAAAAAAGATAATTGAGCAAATTACTGCTGTAAATAAAGTTAAAACAATTGGAGTTTTGTTAAAACCGGTCGGAGATATTTTTATCAGACTATTAATGATGATTGCAGTTCCGCTGGTACTTTCTTCACTGATTGTAGGAGCTGCATCGCTTTCTGATCTTAAGCACATAGCAAAAATAGGCGGAAAGACAATTGGGTTTTATGCTTTGACGGCAGTAATAGCTATCGGCATCGGACTTGCATGCGCAAACATTATTCAACCGGGAAAATTTATGCCGGAAGACACAAAAAAGAGACTTCTGGAAACATTTCAGGACGATGCTCAGAGTAAGATCGAACAGAATGTTTCATTGAATATAATTGATTTTCTGGTAAACATTGTTCCGAGAAATCCATTTAAGGCAATTGCAGACGGGGATTTTCTGCAGATAGTATTTTTTGCAATACTGACGGGAATATTTTTATCACAGATTAACAGTGAAAAGTCAAAAGCAGTAATCGAATTTTTTGAAGGAATCAGCAGTGCATTGATTCTGATGGTTGAAAAAATAATGTATGTTGCGCCTTATGCTGTATTTACACTGATCGCTGCTACAGTTGCTGAATTTGGATTTAGCATACTTCAAACACTTCTGCTTTATTCGTTAACAGTTGTTTTAGGACTAACGATACTTACATTTGTAGAATATCCATTACTTTTAAAAGCATTCACAAAAATCAATGTTTACAAATTTTTTAAAGTGCAAAGAAAAGTTATAGCAGTAGCATTCTCAACAAGCTCGTCCGCTGCAACATTGCCTGTCACAATGGATGTATGTGAAAAAAATCTGGGAGTACCGAACAGAATTGCAAGTTTTGTGTTACCTTTGGGGACGACTATAAATATGGACGGAACTGCATTGTATCAGGCAGTTGCAACAATGTTCATTGCACAGGTTTACGGATTTGACCTGAATCTGACTCAGCAGCTAACAATAGTTTTAACTGCCTCGCTTGCAGCAATAGGAACAGCTCCTGTCCCCGGAGTCGGATTAATTATGCTTATAATTGTTTTGAAATCTGTCGGAGTACCGGAAGAAGGAATTGCTCTGATAATCGGAGTTGACAGAATACTGGATATGTGCAGAACAATACCAAATGTAATAGCGGATTCTCTCGCCTGTGTTGTAATTGCAAGCAGTGAGGGGGAACTGGGAGAGATGGTTATGGATGAATAAAAAAATAATTTTAATCAGAATTTTATTTGTTAAATTGCAGTTCATTTAATTACAAAATCTAATTTTAAAAAAATAAAATGAGAATAAATATTTTAGTAATATCGGCTTTGATATTATTGCAGATCAGTTTTACAGGCTGTTCGAAATCTACAAGTCAAAATTTAAACAGCAAAACAGAAAAAATAAATCAGGAAGGAAAAAAAGAATTGAATAAAAACATTTATGATCTGAATGTAAAAACAATGGATGGGCAGGAGAAAAGCCTGTCGGATTACAAAGGAAAGGTTTTACTTATAGTGAACGTAGCTTCTAAATGCGGTTATACAAAACAGTATGAAGGGCTTGAAGAGATATATTTAAAATACAAAGACAGGGGATTTGAAATTCTGGCATTTCCATCAAACGATTTTGGCGGACAGGAGCCTGGTACAAATGAAGAAATTATGACTTTCTGTAAAACCCAGTATAATGTCACATTCCCTTTGTTTGATAAGATCAGTGTTCTTGGAGATGATAAAAATTCTCTATATGAAAGATTAACAGTAAACTCCGATCCATCCGGAGATGTTGACTGGAATTTTGAAAAGTTTATAATTGACAAATACGGAAATATAGCCGGTAGATATAAAAGTAAGGTTAAACCTGAATCGGAAGAGATCACTAAAAGTTTAGAATCGTTACTGAATTAAAGTATTATTTTAAAATAAAAAAGGTGCGGAAATAATTCTCTGCACCTTTTTTATGTAATTAAACAGTTTACTTATTATCTTAATACTACCAGTTTCTGAATTTGAGTTTCAGTTTTAATATCGCCTTCGGAAACAAGTTTATAAAGATATGTTCCGTTAGCCACTAAATCACCGTCGTTGTCCTTTCCGTCCCAGTAAATCTGATTATATCCTGATGTAACAAGGTAATCAAGCTCTTTTACCAGTCTTCCGGAAACAGTAAAAATTTTAAGTTTAATTTTATCTGTAAACTGCGTACCGCCGGCTTCAAATACAAAGTTAGTTTCACTGCTCATCGGATTAGGGAAATTGTACAGATCCTTCAGAAGCAATTCATCACTGACAAATACATCAAAAAGAACTGAATCAATATTATCAGTGCTGTTCATATAAATAACTGTCAATGTATTTTTACCTTTTTTAAGATCAGGATAAAATAATAATGAACCGTCTGATTTGGACTCTAATTTTTCATTTCTTTTTAAAGTTGCTGATTTATCTGAAATAGTTTTTAAATTATCTGAAATTAGCAAATTATTATTTAGTTTCAGAGAAATCCCCGATTCATCAGTTCTTGTGAATTCTGAAGAAGCATCAGTTTTTGAAATTTCAATTTTTATTTCAGGTCTTTGATTTACATTATCATCTCCTTTTAAAAGGTTACCGTCGCTATATACTTTTACTTCAGGTGAACTGCTGAAATGCGCAGACTTCAATGAAAACCCTACAATATTATTGTAATTATAAAAATCGTTATAAATGCCTTTAGGTTTAAATTCAACATAAACTTTCATACTGTCTCTGAAAACAGGAATAATAAATTTATTTGTATATTTCTTTACGCTTCCGGTACTTAATGGACTGGATGAAGTATCTGACAATAAAAGATTTGCACTGCTTATTGATTTTTTATATACGTTTGTAATTACTCCTGGTAAATCATAAAAGCCGGCATTGGAAAAAGTATATCCAAATTTAAATTCATCCCCGAATAAATACGAAGTGGACAAATTCAAAGAATTAAAATCATAAACAAGTTCTGAAGGCGGATAATAATCAACTGAAAAAGAATTCAGAACTGACGAGGGATTTCCAACAGCAGTATCAATCGCGAATTTTGCAACAAAATTTAATTTTGGATACTGATAAGCATTTATTGAACTCAGTGAATTGTTTGAATTTGTCTGTACATTTGACAATAAAAGAGTCTGCGCATTATTATTGTCAATTCCGTAAACATCAAAAGCCAGACTACTATTTGGATTCAATGTCTGCGTCCAGGAAAAGTTGGTCCATGTCTGAGCAGGACCGACAACTGAAGAAACAGAACCATTTGTTTTTCTGAAAATAACATTCCTTGAACTTACGGATTCAACCCAACGATCACAGGCGGGGTTTCCGTTTATCAGACTGTTGCATGAACTATAAGCCTCGTTAATCTGAGAATAAGTTGCTCCCAGATAACCGATTAAACTCCATGTATGGAAATATCCTAACAATGTTATACTGTCACAAAATTTACTGCCGAATTGTCTGAGTTTAGTTTTAGCTGCTGCATTCATGGATAGACCACCGGGAGAATATGATGCATTTAACAACATCAGATAATGAGTAGTATCAAAAGTATTTAAGAAAGTAACAATTGAATCTGACGAATTTGCAGAAGTCATTTTTAAATTTTTAAACTCCTGAATATTCCCTGTGAGCTGTTTAACTTTAATCATATTAAGTCCGGCATTTAATCCGCCGTCAATATAAATCGTTTGATTTCCAACAGTGAAATATGATGATTCTTCAGCATTGCTTCCGTAGGAACGGACATATAAATAAGATGGATAATCATATAATTTGATACCATCATTATTAAACTGAGTATTATTATAATCAGTTGAAGAATACTGCGCAGGTGAATTTTTAAATACAGAAATACTCTGACTTGTAGCCGGAGCAGGAGCTCTGTCTGTTCCGTCATCAGCTCTTGAAATTGAAATCGTTTTGTAAACAAAATTCTGTGTGCCGGTCCATCCCGAACTGTCATTATTAATTATAGAATTTGTTCTCCAGTAATAAATCCTGTCGTTTGTTTTTACGGGAATATCAGTCTTGAATTTAGTTGATACTCCTGAAATATTCTGATTCATAAAAGTTCTTTTTAAAGGTGAGTTAAATGAAACAGATGTATCCATTTGAATGAGAACTTTTATATTATTACTTACATTGCTTATCTGAGGATTAATTCCTGTGAATTCAATACTGTCGGAAGAAACGACCTGATTACTTACCGGCTTAAGCGGAACAAATGAAGTATTCTTAACAGGAAGAGAAATAGTGATTGAATTGTCAGTTTTAATCTCCAGAGGATAATAATTTCCTATGTCAAGAGTTACGACGATACTGTATGTTCCAAGAGAATCAATATTAAATCCGAAATTAACTGAATCATTCTGCGCAAAGAATTTTCTTACAGTATCTTTTACCAGATAATTCTGATTATCTTTTTTCAACTGAAATCTGATCTTACATGAGTCTGCATAAAGTCCGTAATTTTTCGGATAAACTGATAAAATAACTTTGTCTCCCAATACAGGGAATTCATTGGACAATTTATAGTCACTGTTTGTAATTGAAAATTCCGGTCTTACACCGATTTTTAATTTTGAGGCAGGGTCACCTAAAAGAGAATAACAATTTACAGTATGTCTGACATTAAAAGAAAATGAATCTATGCTCATTTTTTTATTTGCATATTTCATAAGATCTCCAATGCGTCTTGTTGTGTCAAACTTAATTGAATTCACAATATGTGTTCCAAAATCATTACCCTGTTGTGAATAACTCCAGCCGGTAGTTCCGACAAAACCGATCGCGCCTTTATTTCCAAGGGTTATAAACCTTTCGCCGAAACCTCTGTAATCACCTAAAGCATTTTCACCGGTAAAACATGTAAGACTTAAGATCAATGGAAGTTTCATACCGTTATTCAATGTACTTGGTTCATTCATGGCAACTTCCCAGTCGTGACTTCCTGCATGTCCTCTGAAATTAACAAAACTAACACCTCTGTTAAGATCATTCACAATTGAATCCCTGATATTATAAGTTGTAGTTCCGGAAACATCAGTTCTGTAGATTTTATGAGCTTCACCTGATAAAGAAGGATTTGCAATATAAGTGCCAATTTCGCTGTTGGATTTTGACTGATGGAGAGTCTGTTCTGAAACAGTTCCGCCACCGGTTATATATGTATATGTTTTTGACCAAAGTCCCATACTCTGCGAATCGAAAGCAATAATTTTATCCACTACAGACTGGGCTTCGGAAGCTGTATAAACAGGTAGTCTTCCGATTGAAACCATATCATAATAAAAGAATGAACCCGAATTCATATTTGAAAAATATCCGTCTGAAGGAGGATAACCATAGACAGGAAGAAGGTTATTGTATATAGTTCCGGACAAATTTTTCTTTGGATCAAGTGAACCTCTTCCTAAAAGGCAAATGTAACCCAGTCTCGGAAGCTGCCAGTTATCATAAACATACTTAGTAAAATTTCTCACTGCTACAGGATCTTCGAGTCCGTAATTGAAAATATCATACAAATCTTCAACCTCTGCTTTCACTGATCTGAAATTGTCATTAGATTGTCTGTATGCTCTCAGCTGTTCAGCCTGTGAAGTAAATAAATTATTGTAAATTATCAGGTAATCAGCTCCGTTAGAGGAAGAAGCAAGATTAGGAACAGACTTTTGCTTAATGCGAAATGGTTTTTTTGTGATGGTATTATTCACAATTAAAAAGTTACCGTTGCTTTTTCCCGTAAACTTCAGTGTGTCAAGTACATTTGAAACTGAAACATTTTTAATATTATTTGCAACATCATAAATATTTACAGGATTTGATGTGTTATATCCGGATATTGAAATTATCTTAGATGCAGAGTCAACTCCTCCGGGAATCATAGAAACCATTCCATTCCTGAATTTGAAAATCTTAGGATAAGAAATTTCAAAATAGTCCACATTCAATCTGGAAGCAACTCCAGTGACCGGATCAACAATGTAAGTATAAGTTACTGAAACAGTGTTCACAAGGGTTCCGGATAAAAGAGAAGATGAAAATGATAAAGTTGTGTCGATTCTGTTTATGTCATTCACATTAAGCGTTGTGATCAGATTTCCGTTAATTTTTACCTGCAGACTATGTTCATTGATCATCGAAGTATTCCTGCTTGTAGTATAAGCAAAAAGTTTTAATGTCGCAGTCTGAGCTACATTGTATAACAAAGGCAGTGAAAAAGTATCACTAAAACTCTGAGTACTTCCCAATGAAGACCAGTACCATCCTTCCCCTTTAAATTTTTCCGTAATTAAAAACCTGTAATCACTGGAGCTGATATTTTCTCCCTGGGAATAAAAAAAATCTTTCTCAAGATGGATCTTATCAAAAAAATACTGAGAAGAGAAATTTGTATTTGCTGAAAACGAAGATATTGAATAACGTAATCCGTTGCTTCCTCCCCATTCAACCCAGTAAACATTGGTATCTGAGTAAATATTGTAATACTCATTTGTTGTATATGAAAGATTCAAATTCTGATCATAGGATTTTGTTACACCTCCGTAATTCCGGACACCGTAAAAATCAAAATAATCCGGGGCATCAAATGTTCCGTCGGATTCTCCGCTGAAATAAATGGGGATCTGATTGCCTTTGTTGAAAACTTTTACAGTTCTCGGATCAACCGTATTTAATACTATTCCTGCATTAGTAAAATCAACCGGATTGATCCTGTAAATCGCATCTTCTGCGAGATACATTTTCAGATAAGTTTTACCGGGAGTGATCCAGTTGTAGTTTTGTGCGAATGAGATATTTAGAAAATTGAGAAAGATAATTGCAAATAAGACCGCTTTTTTCATAAATTTGTATTGTAGAATGTTTTGGGGTAAAAAATTTATTTTTTAGATTTCAAATATTTAATTGTATAACATAAAAATTACTTTTAAAATAGAATACAGAATTATCTCAGAACAACTAATTTTTGAATCTTAGTTTCAATATTTAACTCATTATCAATGACGATTTTATAGAGATAAGTTCCGTTTGCGATAAAATCTCCGTCATTATCTTTTCCATCCCATGGTATCTGATTCAAACCTGTACCTGCTCCGAAATCTATCTCCCGAACGATTTTTCCAGATACAGTATATATTTTTACTTTTGATTTAACAAAAGATTCAGATCCGGTAAAGCTGAAAATAAAATTGGTTTCAGATCTCATCGGATTCGGGAAATTATATAAATCTGTTATTCCGGGCTGATCGCTGACTATAACATCATAATTTAATGTGTCAGATCCATCAGAATTATTTTTATAAACCAGTGATAATTTATTATTGCCGTTATTAAGCTCCGGATAAAAAAGAACTGTCTTCTTATTGCTTCCGGATAATTTATCAGACTCTATAGAACTTATTAAAGGATTAATATCTCCTTTTGAATAATATGAAATGTAATTTCCGTTAAGTCTGATTTTTAACTGAGATGTATCGCTATTTAATGGTGAAGTAAAATTGCTTGAATACTCAATTTTAATTTCAGGTTTCTTGCTGAGAATATCTCCGTTTTTCAAAGGCTTCCCGTCAGAATACACTTCAACAGAATTTGCTGAAATTGAGTTCATGGAATTCAAAGAAAAATCTGCAGAGTTATTATATGTTTGAAATTCCTTCAAACCGCCTTTAGGCTTAATATAAACATAAATCCGTGTACTGTCAGTAAAACGCGGTGTATTAAAACTGTTTGAATATGTTCTCATGCTGTCAGTTTTAAAAACCGAATTCAAAGTGTCTGTAAAAATAAGATTGGAATCAGAAATAGATTTATTGAATAAATTTATAATGATACCGTTTATGTAAGCAAATCCTGAATTATAATAATTAAATGAGAAACCTGTATTATTTATGTTTTTAGTAACATTGCCGGCACTGTTATTTATAAAAGAATTTTTGTCCAGTACAAGTTCTATCCCCGGAGAATAATTCACTTTCAAAGTCTTAAGAGAAGGTGACTGAAAGCCTGTTGAAGTATCTATCTTAAATTTTGCTATAAGATTTAAAAAAGGATAATCAGCCGCATTTATTTTTGTAAGATCGCTGAATTTATTTGTAACAACATCGGGGAATAGCATTACCTGATTGTTATTGTTATCAATTCCCATTACATCAAAAGATAAACCGGAATTTGGTACAAGGATCTGTTCCCATGAAAAACTTCCCCATGATCTTGCAGGTCCGATAATGTTTGAAACTGAACCGGATGTATTCTTAAAAATAACTGTCTTTGAACTTATTGATTCACTCCAGTGATCACATGATGGATGACCATTTATAAGACTATTGCAGGAATTATACCCTTCGCTAACTTCTGAATTTACTGCTCCAAGGAATCCAATAAAACTCCAGGTATGAAAATATCCCAATAAAGTTATAGAATCGCAATATATGCTTCCAAACTGACGGAATTTTGCTTTCGCTGCTGCATTCATTTGAAGACCTCCCGCAACATATGCTGCATTGAGAAGCATTAAATAATGTGTGGAGTCGAAAGTATTAAGAAAGGTTAAAATTGAATCTGAAGAATTTGCAGAAGTCATTTTCAAATTTTTGAATTCGAGTATACTTCCGTTAAGCTTTCTTACTTTAATAAGATTCAATCCGGCATTCTGACCGCCGTCAATAAAGATATTCCTGTTACCAACTGAAAAATAAGATGCTTCTTCAGCATTGCTTCCGTAAGACCTTACATAAAGGTTTGCTGAATATTCATTGAGTTTAATTTCATCTCCTTTAAAAGATGTATTGGAAAAATCCGGGTCATTATATTGAGGGTTTTCAAATTTTCTTAACTCAGCCGGAATCTCCGAATTTATGTATCTCATTTTAAGATCATTGAATTCTGTTCCAATATTATAAACCAAAGCCTGCGCCTTTGACCAGTCTGAAGTATCATTGTTTATAACAGAAGATGTCCTCCAGAAATATAAAGTATTGTTTGTCAAAACCGGAAGATTGGTTTTAAACTTTGTTACTGCTCCCGATATATTACTGTTGACAAAAGATCTAAGTATTGGTGAATCAAAAGTTTTTACAGTATCTAACTGAAGTAAAACTTTCACTGTACCGGTATTCATTCTGAAATTCGGATTTAAACCTTTAAATTCAACGCTGTCCTTATAGGTTACAGAATTATTAACAGGTGAGATAGGTATGAAAGTATTGTTTTTTGTCGGGAGGTTAATTGTTATAGAATTATTGGTTTCAATTTCTCTGTTATATCTGTTATTTATATCCAGCGTAACTACCATATCATAAATGCCGGCAGAATCAAGTATAAAATTGTACTTTATTGTGTCAGTAAATTTAAAAGCTCTGTATAAAGTATCTTTAAATGAATAATTCTGATTATTTTTTTTAAGTTGAAATCTTATAAGACAGGTATCAGCATATAAGCCGTAATTCTTTGGAAAAATTGTTAATGTTACAGGATCGTTCAAATCGGGGGCAGGGTCTGAAATTTTATAATCATTGTTCTCAATTACAAACTCCGGATAAACCGGCAGATCAAGTTTGGCAGCAGGATCTCCAAGGAGATTGTAACTGTTAATTGTGTGCCTGACATTAAATGAAAGTGAATCAATGCTCATTGTTTTTCCTGCAACTTTCAGAAAATCTCCGATCCTTCTTGTAGAATCATTTCTTAAAGACTGTATGATGTAGGTTCCGAAATCATTTCCTGTAGAACCAAAACTCCATCCTGTTGTACCGACAAATCCAATTGCACCTTTTCCTCCGAGATAAAGAAATCTTTCCCCGAAACCTCTGTAATCAGCTTTTGCATTCTCACCGGTGAAGCAGGTCAGACTTAAAATTAAAGGAAGCTTGTTGCCGTTGTTTAAAGTATTAGGATCATTCATTATGACTTCCCAGTCATGACTTCCTGCATGTCCTCTGAAATTTACAAATAATGTTCCTCTGTTAATTGTATTGACCAGCGAATCAGCAATATTATATGTTTGAGAACCTGATGCATCATTTCTGTAAATCTTTACTTCCTCTCCGGAAATAGGAGGAGAAGTTATGTAAGTACTTATCTCAAAATTCGATCTTTGCTGATGTGATTGCTGTTCAGGAAATGTTCCTCCGCCGGTAATATATGTAAATGTCTTCCACCATGGAGCAGGAGGTTCATTTTCGTATGCAATGATTTTATCAACCATGATCTGAGCTTCATTTGTAGTATAAGCAGGGAGCCTTCCGGTAGGGATCTGATCATAGTAAAAAAATGTTCCGGTGTTTACATTTCCAAAATACCCGTCAGAATTAGGGTAACCGTAAACAGGAACCAGGTTTTTATAATATATTGAACTCTGCATATTTTTTTTTGGATCATAGGATCCTCTTCCCAACAGGCAAATAAACTTTAATTTAGGTAACTGCCAGTTTTGATAAATATTAGTAGTGAAATTTTTAACGGCAACAGGATTTTCCAGTCCGTAATTGAAAATATCATAGATATCCTCTATTTCAGCTTTTACAGATCTGTAATTGTCTCTTGATGCCCTGTATGATCTGAGTTGCTCTGCCTGTGAAGAAAATAAATTATTGTAGATCAGTAAATAATCAGCGCCATTAGTACTGGTAACAAGATTCGGAACGGTCCTTTGTTTAAAACGGAAAGGTTTGTTTATAATATTCTTATTTACTATTTCAAATTTGCCATTATTTTTTCCCGTGAATTTCAATGTGTCAGCATTTGAAGAAGTTGGTGAAATTTTAAAATTGTTACTTACATCATAGATATTTATGGGGTTTGAAGAATTATAACCGGTGATTGAATATTGCTTTGAAGTTGTATCCGCGAATCCAGTATTGTATGACAACTTTTCATTTAAAATTCTGAATGAACCCGGATAACGTATTTCATAAAAATCAAAATTAAGATTGGATGAAACTCCTGTCAGCGGATCAATTACATAATTATATTTAAATGTTACAGTATTAACAGAGGTATTTGATAAAAGAGAAGAAGAAAAAGAAACTGTTGTGTCAAATCGATTGAAATCATTTTTTTGTATTGTACTTATCAGGTTTCCGTTAATCCTGATTTCCAGACTGTGTTCGTTTAAAAATGCCACATTCCTGACTGTCGGATATGCAAAAAACTTTAAAGAAGATGTTTGGGGAGCATTTGTGTATAGTCCTGGAGATGAAAAAGTATCTGTTAAAACTTCTGTATTTTGCAATGATTTCCAGAACCAGCCTTCACCGAGAAACTTCTCATTTGTCAGAAATCTGTAATCATTTGCTGAAACATTTTCTCCCTGGAAATAATATTTATCATATTCTGAGTGAAATACTTCATAAAAATAATTATTGGCAAAATTACTTCCGGAAGAGAATCCGGAATTTGAATATCTTAACCCGTTTGCTCCGTTCCATTCAACCCAGTAAATATTCGTATCGGAATAAAGATTATAATATTCATCGGTAACATACATAATATTGTTAGCCTGGTCATAAGTATTTGTTAATCCTCCGTAATTTCTTGTTCCGTAAAAATCAAAATAATCTGTATCATTAAAAACTCCGTCAGATTCTCCTTTAAAAAACAAAGGTACCTGAGTTCCTTTGTTAAGGACTTTTATTGTTCTCGGGTCAATGCCCGTAACAGATATTCCGGCACCTGTAAAATCAGATTTTGTGATTCGGTGCATTCCGTTATCAATGACATACATTTTCAGATAAGTATTTCCCGGAGTTATCCAGTTGTAATTTTGAGAAAAAGTAACATTTAAAAACAAAATATAAACAAAAACAACAATAAAAATTTTTGTGCAGATTTTCATAATGATATGTATTGTTTATTTTATTATTAGAGAATGTATTCTATTTTTAAATTTATCTTTTTATTTGTTTAAAAAAGAACAAATAAGAAAATATCTATTTATATAAAATACTGTCTTATCTTTCTGTATAATTTAGAATTTATCCTTGAAGGAATTAGTGGTGTCAAAATATTGACTGGGTTTAATGTCCCGCCTTTCCAGAGATTATATTCATTAAAAATGCTTCTGATCATATTCTTATTTGACTTAAAATCTGAAAGAGTAGCGCAGGAAGTAAGTAAAAAATATGTAACTCTTTTTTTTATTTCCAGATCGTAGTAATAAACTGAATTCCTTAACTGTTTTGAAATATTAAGTATAGAGTTTGCTTTGTCCTGAATCATCTGTTTTGTATTTTTTATCAGCGATATTTTTTCCTTCGAATCCATATTAACATAAAATAGT
>DAIPYE010000072.1:0-14578 GCA_036782915.1 Bacteroidota bacterium
GGAGAAAGCTCAACCTCGACTACGGGAAAAGATTTCAGGACGGTCAAATATAATTCCGCAGGAGCGCAGCAATGGGCTGCAAGATGCAACAGCGCGGGTTCACAGGAAGATGAAGTAAAAGGAATTACCGTTGACGCTTCGGGAAATGTATATGTTACGGGAGTAAATAATACCGGAGTCCAGATGACAGTCAAATATAATTCCGCAGGAGCGCAGCAATGGTTAAAAGAGCTGGGTGTCCCGGTTGGAAGTCCGGCAGGTCCGGGAAGAGGAAAAAGCCCTATAGATGTGGATGCGTCGGGAAATATTTATGTCGGAGGATCCCGACGTTTTGGCAGCGGACAAAATTCCAGTTATCTGCTGACAAAGTATAATTCAAACGGAGATTCAGTCTGGACGAGAACATATAAAGGAACTCATTTTCTTGCGGGATTGGGAAGCGGGATTGTCTGTATAAAGGTTGACGGAAATTTTATTTATGTAACGGGGAAAAGTTTTGATATGAATCCGGATTTAACTTTAGCAACAACAATTAAATATGATCTGGGAGGAGTTGTACAATGGTTGAGAAAAGATACACTGATAAACGGAAGCGATGAAGTTGTCGGAATGGAGATTGATCCTTCAGGAAATGTTATCGTTACCTGCAACTATGCTTTCGATATTATTACATTCAAATATAATACAGCAGGTGCAAGGTTATGGAAAAAATCATATACGGGAATTGCCGGTGATTATTATGATCAGGTTACCGGACTTTCAGTTGATCCTTCGGGAAACATATATCTGACAGGAGTCAGCGCAAGAACAACAGCCGGCGGCGGCGAAGATTTTCTTACTTTGAAATATGACCCGTCGGGAAATCTGCTCTGGGACAGATTCCATAACGGTACTTTTGGCGACGGTGATTATTCAAAAGGAATTACTGCAGATGCATCCGGAAATGTTTATATAACAGGAATGTCTTTTGAAACCGGTTTTAATTTCGATTACACGACAATTAAATATGACACTGACGGAACTGAGAAATGGAAAATCAGATATGACGGCGGCTTTACAAACCGCAGGGATGAACCGATTGCATTAGCATTGGATCCAGTAGGAAATGTAATTGTAACAGGAATATCAAGCAGGGGAACAAATTTTGAAGATTATGCAACAATAAAATATTCACAGACAGTTGGTGTAAATCAAATCTCATCTAACACGCCGGAAAGATTTTCATTATCACAAAATTATCCGAATCCTTTCAATCCGTCTACGAATTTGGAATTTGGAATTTCGAATTTGGGATTTGTATCTTTGAAAGTATATAACTCATTGGGAAATGAAGTAAAAACTTTAGTAAATGAAGTCAAACCTGCGGGAATTTATGAAGTTGAATTTAATGCCGGTGATCTTCCCAGCGGAGTTTATTTTTATAAGCTTGTGGTGAGCCCGTCGAACTCGCTGACAGCCGGTGAATTCTCAGAGACTAAGAAAATGAACTTGATAAAATAAATTTAACAATTAGCAGTTAGTAGTTAACAGTTAGACAGTTAACAATTAACAATTAATAGTTAACAGTTAACAATTCTTTAGTGAAAAGTGTGTGTTAAAAAAAATATGAAATGCGAAAATCTTTTTTTAATAATAAAACCGGATATTTAATTTATATTGCTGCTAACAAGAAGAGGGAAGTAGTTGTCGGAATTAAACGAAGCTATGAACTTATCTCTGTTACTGAAAGCAGTCAATATCCGAGACTGGTATATTTTAAAAATTATAAAGAAAAGAAAAACGCTGTTTCAAAAATGAAGAAACTTGCGGCATACAGTTCAGATAAATTGTTTTCATTTGTGACAGAGCATAATCCTGAATGGCTTAATTTAATACGACTTTTCGATGAAGATTGAATTTTAAAATACAGAAGCAATTCTGTAATAATTAATTTTCGGTTTCCTTTGATAATAGATTTTGGAAATTAAATTTCAGATTTTAAAGAGGATTCAATATTTTATTAATCTGAATTTTAAAAAGTTAATCATGAGAAGCCAAAATCTGTTTAAATGCAAAAGTTTTGTAATCTGTTCATTGAAATTAATTTTAGTTTTTACATTGCTCAATACGTTTTGCCAGAATGTATCAGTTTCAAAAAGTCCGGCAGAAGTAATTTCAGGGGAAATGAATCAGCCGAAATTTTCAGAGGTCCGTGTGTATGCGGAAAATGAAAATGATTTTAAACGAATGACTGAAGTAGGGCTCATCATCGATCATTCTATCAGAAAGTCCGGTAAATATCTCGATGCATGGTTATCTGAATATGAAATTGATCTTTTAATTAAATCTGGAGTCCCTTATGAAATATTAACAAATGACTGGGATGAATATTATAACTCTTTGCCGAAAATGACTCCGGGAGAAATTAATAAGCAGATGAGATCTGCCAGAGAGAAGGATAATGTTTCTCATTCAATATACGGAACAATGGGAGGATACCTGAAATACAGTGAAGTTGTCGCTAAGCTGGATTCTATGAGACTGGAATATCCGAATTTAATTTCACAAAAATTTTCTATCGGTAATACTTTTCAGGGAAGGTCAATGTGGGCTGTAAGAGTGACTAAAAATCCTGATGCACCGACGGGAAGACCTGAAGTGTTTTACAATGCGCTCATTCATGCCCGTGAACCCGAGAGCATGGAGACGCAGATGTATTATTTTTACTGGCTGCTGGAAAATTACGGAACTGATCCGCTGGCTACATACATTTTAAACAACCGTGAAATATACTGGATGCCGGTATTTAATCCTGACGGATATGTTTACAATGAAACTACAAATCCTAACGGCGGGGGAATGTGGAGATGCAACAGACGCGGAAACGGAAGCTGCGGATGGGTTGATCTTAACAGAAACTTCGGAATTTACCAGTACTGGAATTCTCCAAACGGAGGATCAAGCACTGATTCCTGTGCTGGAGGTCAGAGTACTTACAGAGGAACTTCACCTTTTTCTGAGATTGAAACCCGGAATGTAATGAATTTTGTAAATTCAAGAAATTTCAACTCAGCTTTTAACGCGCATACTTACGGAAATTATCTTATAAAACCATGGGATTATATAGACCCGCAGCCGACACCTGACGACAGTAAGTTCAATCAGTATCTGAATGATATGAAAGAAAAAAGCAATTACACTGCCGGATTCCCTTCGGAAACGGTCGGTTATTTTGTAAGAGGGGGAACCAGTGACTGGTTTTATAATGATTCTGCACATGCAGGTCATAATATTTTCAGTATTTTACCTGAAACAGGTCCGAGTTTCTGGCCGCCTCAAAATCAAATATTACCGCTTGCTCAGAATATGCTTTTTTCAAATCAGTATATTGCTCTGATTGCTGGACCTTTTGTAAATCCTGTTTCACAGAAATTTAATCAGGCTACATATAATGCCGGACAAAGCGGTAATTTCAAAGTTGTTTTCAGAAATAAAGGATTATTGAATGCTTCAAACGTTAAAATTATTCTTACACCAGTCAGCCTAAATCTCAATGTTCCGACTCAGCAGTTTACTTATTCAGCATTAAATTCTTTTGCAACAGACAGTTGTGTATTTGATTTTACAATCGGAGGAAACGTTCCTATAAATACTGCACTTGCAGCAGATCTGAGAATTGTCATGGATACAGCTACAATATATTATCAACGTGTCAACGTTCTTGTGGGAACCGGTAATGTAGCTTTAGGTGATAATGCAGAAGGTACATTCAGTAACTGGACGACTAATCTCAACTGGGGAATTACTACATCACAGTCAAACTCACCGACACATTCTTTTACCGACAGTCCGACCGGTCAGTATACAAATAATGCAAACAATTCCATGACACTTGCGAATGCTCTGAATGTAAATTCATCTACTTTAATAATTCTAAACTTTTTCCATAAATATTCTACCGAGCAGGGTTATGATTTCTGTAATCTTGAAGTTTCAAATGCAATTGATACATCATGGCAGACAATCAGATCATACAGCGGAGTTCTTTCTGCCTGGACTTCGGAATTATTTAACATTTCCGATTATGTAAGCAGCGCTACGCAGATTAAATTCAGATTCAGATTATCAAGCGATCAGGGACTTACGGACGACGGCTGGTATGTGGATGACTTAAAAATTATAACATACAATGTCGGACCTGTCGGAATAAATTCTGAAAACCAGTTTGCTGAGACATATTCTCTGAAACAGAATTATCCGAATCCGTTCAATCCGTCAACTGAGATCAGATACAGTATTGCTGTTAACAGTTTTGTAGAGCTGAAAATTTATGATATACTTGGAAATGAAGTTAAAACTTTAATAAATCAGAAACAAAATGCAGGTAAGTATTCTTTTGAATTTGACGGAAGTAATTTTTCAAGCGGAACATACTTTTACAGGATCAGAGCAGGTGATTTTATGGAAACGAGATCGATGATCCTTTTAAAGTAATGAACGACGAGTAGGTATTCGAATTATTTCAATTAAAATAAGTAAAACAGTCCGGTTTTTGCCGGACTGTTTGCTGTATAAGAGATATATTAAATTAAGTTTAGCTACAATATTTAATGAAGCATCATTTCAAATCAAATCGGTCAGCGTTCATTACTTTCACCCAGGCAGAAACAAAATCCTTTACAAATTTTTCCTTATTGTCATCCTGTGCATATACTTCAGCATAAGCCCTGAGAATAGAATTTGAACCAAAAACCAGATCTACACGAGTTGCTGTCCATTTGGTTACACCAGTTTTCCTGTCAACGATATTAAATAAATTATCTGAAACAGGCTTCCATGAATATTTCATATCCGTTAGATTTGTAAAAAAATCATTGCTGAGAACACCTTCTTTGTCTGTAAATACACCGTGCTTTGTTCCGCCGTAGTTGGTACCTAAAACCCTCATACCTCCGATTAATACTGTCATTTCCGGAGCTGTTAATCCAAGAAGCTGGGTTTTGTCAAGCATTAGTTCTTCAGGTTTTACAGAATAATCTTTTTTTAACCAGTTTCTGTAGCCATCGTGAACAGGTTCTAATACTGCAAACGATTCCGCATCTGTCATTTCATCTGAAGCATCACCGCGTCCCGCGCTAAAAGGTACTTTAATGTTTACGCCTGCTTCCTGTGCTGCTTTTTCAATTGCTGCGCTTCCGCCTAAAACAATCAGATCTGCAATGCTGACTTTTTTATCTAAGCCGGATTGAATTGATTCCAGAACTTTCAAAACTTTCTGTAATCGCTCAGGTTCGTTACCCTCCCAGTCTTTCTGAGGTGCTAAACGAATCCGCGCTCCGTTTGCTCCGCCTCTGAAGTCTGAGCCTCTGTAAGTTCTCGCGCTGTCCCACGCTGTATTAATGAGTTCAGTTCTCGTCAAACCGCTGTTTAAAAGTTTAGTTTTTAAGTCTTCAATTTCTGCTTCAGATAAAATGTAATCGACCGAAGGAACCCTGTCCTGCCAGATCAGATCTTCAACTGGTGCATCTGCACCAAGGTATCGGCTTTTTGGACCCAGATCCCGATGTGTTAATTTGAACCATGCTCTGATAAAAACCTTTGTGAAATAATCCGGGTCTTTATAAAAGCGTTCCGATATTTTGCGATATTCAGGATCCATTTTCATTGCCATGTCTGCATCTGTCATAACAGGATTATTACGTTTGCCGGGGATAAATGCATCTAAAGGTTTGTCCTCCTCCTTTATATTAAGAGGTTCCCACTGGTTTGCGCCTGCCGGGCTTTTTTTGAGTTCCCATTCGTGATTTAATAACAAATGAAAATAACCATGATCCCACTTTGTCGGATTGGTAGTCCATGCACCTTCGAGTCCGCTTGTAACTGTATCTTCAGCATTACCTTTTCTTTTTGGATTAATCCATCCAAAACCCTGATCATTTATATTTGCGCCTTCAGGACTTTCGCCTAAAAGTTTAGCATCTCCGTTTCCATGCGCCTTACCAACAGTGTGTCCACCGGCTGTTAAAGCAACAGTTTCTTCATCATTCATTGCCATTCGTTTGAAAGTATTACGAACATCCTGAGCTGTTCTCAGCGGATCAGGATTTCCGTCCACTCCTTCAGGGTTCACATAGATCAATCCCATCTGGACTGCGGCTAAGGGATTTTCCAGAGACTCGCGATCCGTATCTCTTGTATAACGGTTCTTTGTTGCTGCAAGCCATTCCTTCTCTTTTCCCCAGTTGATATCATTTTCCGGATGCCAAATATCTTCACGTCCTCCGGCAAAGCCGAAAGTTTTAAGACCCATAGATTCGTAAGCCATATTCCCGGCTAATATAAAAAGATCTGCCCAAGAAATTTTATTTCCGTATTTTTTCTTGATCGGCCATAACAATCTGCGTGCTTTATCTAAATTAGCATTGTCCGGCCAGCTGTTCAGAGGAGCGAATCGCTGATTTCCTGTATTGCTTCCGCCGCGACCGTCTGCAATGCGGTATGTTCCTGCCGAATGCCATGCCATACGGATCATCAAACCTCCGTAATGACCCCAGTCTGCCGGCCACCAGTCCTGACTTTCAGTCATAAATGCTTTTAAATCATTTTTCAATGCTTCAAGATCCAGTTTTCTAAATTCTTCCTTATAATTGAAATCATTTCCCAGCGGATTGGTTTTTGAATCCTGCTGGTGTAAAATATCCAGGTTAAGCGCTTTCGGCCACCATTCCATAATAGAATTACCTGCTTCTGTGTTAGACCCGTTCATTACCGGGCATTTTCCATTTTTTGAATTGTCCATAGTATATTTTTATTTGAGTGTAAACATAAAATAAATTATTTGACTTTATGATTCAATTCAATGCTGATTACGGATTGCAGATTTGAGCAAATTCCGGCTAATAAATTTTGAGAATGATCTAATGATAGAAAACAGGAAACATTTTAAATAAAAATTGGCAAGAGGAATCAAACCTTAAAAAGGTATTTCAAACATTTCTAACTTCACATTTTGGCCACTTGGCGGTATTTGATTCAATAATGTCAAATTTTAGAAAGTATAAATTATTGAAGAATTTTGATGTTTTATTTAAATTAATTTTAATAATACTGTATGTGCCACATCTTGAGGTGTGCCACATCTTAAAAAATGTGGCACGAGTTGTCTTTTGTAAATTCAAATAATCATTAATTTCTAAATTTTTTGATATTCTTACAAAAATAAAGCAATTACCCAAATAAGATTCCGGTTTTTCCATATCCAAATTAAGTTTTTGAAACTACTTTCCTTTTATTCACATTTTAAAATTATTTTAAAATCTCAACTTCTAAAATGCAAAATCCTGTATAACATTAAAAATTAATTTGACAATGGTTTTTTTATTTACTTTGAAATTGTTTTAAACATATTAATGAAAAATGTTTTTAAAAGTAGTTATACAAGTTTCCTGTAATTTGATTTTTTAACTTTTCAAAATGATTTTGACTGATGTCAGATATAGATAAACGGGAGGTATTTATCAAAAAAGTATATGAAGAGAACTTAAAATGAAATTCTCAAAACATTTAATCAGGCTAGTAAGAAAGTTACAATTGCTCAGCTTCCGATGGTTCCTGTCCTGACTTTCCCTGAACGTTTGTAATTAGCGAAAATTACTCCGCTTGGAGTAATTTTTTTATCTGTTAATGTAAAAGCAGTCGGTATCGTGTCTCCGGCAAACAACTTTTTCCCTTTACCAAGGATCAACGGGTAAATTTTCAGACAAAGTTCATCTACCAGATCATTCCGGAGAAGTAGCTGAACAAGCTGGGCACTTCCCCAGACTTTAATGTCTGAACCTTTTGAATTTTTTAGTTTTTTAATTTCCGCCAGACTTTTTAGGATAACTGAATTATTCCAATCTGATTTTTTCATTTTCTTTGACAATACATATTTTGTAACATCATTGATACCGGGCCAGTATTCCGCATGTTCAGGCCAGTAGGCTGCAAAATTATCAAAGGTTTTTCTGCCCAAAAGAAGATCTGCCGCTTCCATTTGTTTTCGCATTTCCTTACCGCCGGCTTTATCAGAATAAGGCGCAATCCAGCCTCCATATTTAAAACCGTTTGATTTATCTTCCTCAGGCCCGCCAGGTGCCTGCATCACTCCGTCAAGTGTAATGAATTCCAGAACAATTATTTTTCTCATATTAATTTATTTTGAATTTTCCAAAATTATTTTTTTATTGTATGAAGACTTGTTATTATTTAGTCTTTATAACTTTCACTAAATATTCAATTATTGTCAATAATCCCTAAAATTAAAAGAAATTGATGTTTTAAATCCAGACACATATTTCGGAAATATTTTTTCTTTTTAGATCCGGAACCAGGCATTCATCTGCAGGATAACCTATTGGAATCAGTAAATAGGGCTTTTCATTTTCTGGACGGTTTAAAATTTTTGATAGAAAATTCATAGGACTTGGTGTATGCGTCAATGCTGCCAGACCGGCATTATGAATTGCAGCAAGTAAAAATCCGCAGGCAATGCCGCAACTTTCATTTACATAATAATTTTGATGTTTGTAATTATTGTTTCCGTATTCATAGCTTCTTTTAAAAACAACAATAAGGTAAGGAGCGGTTTCTAAAAATGGCTTTTGCCAGTCTGTACCAAGCGGCTGCAGGTCTTTAAGCCATTCGTCAGACATTCTGTTTTCGTAACTTTCTTTTTCTTCATTTTCTGCAGCTATGCGGATCTGCTTTTTAATTTCGGGATTCTTTACCACGCAAAATGTCCATGGCTGTTTGTGCGCTCCTGAAGGAGCTGTCGATGCAGAGAGAATTATTGTTTCAATAATTTTCTCAGGAATTGGCTTATCCGAAAAATCCCGAACAGACCTGCGTTCATTCAACCATTCATAAAAATTTTGACAACGGATAGTCATTTCACTGATATTGTAAATAGTCTTTTTGTATTCTACAAAAGGAAAACCGTTTATTTTTTTTGTTTTCATAACAATATTAAAATTCCCAAACCCGCAATTTATACTTCGCAGTTTTATTTTGCCGCATTAATCCATTCTTTAATAATTTTGGTAAATTCAGCTTTCCCGTTTTCAATGTCTTGAATATTTTTAAAGGTTACAATTGCTCTGTCATTTTCTTTCCAGATCAATAATTTACTATTGTTAGCTATCAGTTTGTTTTTTGGTTGCTTCAGTTTTTTTGCTCCTCTGTGAAAAATTAACTGAACTTGTTTAACCTGTGGCTGGATTCTCATGGTAATTCTGTCTTCGTTGTTAAAGCAATAATTTGGTCCGTTCCATTTTATATTTTCAATTAAATTTTTATCCGCTTTTAATATATAATTTCGCAATAATTCTATTTCCTTTCTAAACGGATGATTTTGTTCGTTCAGAAAGTCAGTTACTCCGCTGCTTAAACCGGTTGATTGATTTATCATTTTTGTTTTTGTATATATTTTCTGTTTGATTGTTTTGTCTGAATGAAATTTCTTTTTCTTTCAATATTTTTGAAGCTTTGGAATTATACTTTTACTCATACATTACAATATAAAATCTCTCATTTCATAATATTCATAAATTAGTTCAAATGTTGTTATTCAATTATTTCCAAATTGTCTCAAACCAATATTCTTCATTATTCATAATTTAAATTTTTGCTTTAAATAACTTTTAAGGCTCTCAGGATCAATAAAGTGCCAATTATAATACTAATGATTCCAAACAAAATCAGTAAAACTTTTCCTTTTACACTTACAGTTGTATAATCTACTCTTTCCTTGTTTTCTCTCAGCATCTGCTTTGGAAATAGTGCCTTAAAACAAAATATTCCAATGAATATAAATATTGTTCCTAAGCCGGCAAGATAATTTATTCCTCTCATGTAAAAATTTAAATGATATATTTTATTGAGTTTGGAATTAGTAACAAAAGTTTACAAAAATATCCCGAAAATGAAATGTTATCAAGTGCATACTTTTTTGGATTAATGATTAGAGCGGGATTATTCCAGATACTAAAATTTAGAAATACAAATACTCGTCGATGCAGTCATTCAGAATTATCGATTCAATACCGGAATATATTCCCGCCAAGGTCCAACTTCTTCTTTATATTGTTTTGCCATAACTCTTGAAATTTGTGCTATATGTCCTAAATCATGCGCTACCCATGTTGAAAGTAATTGCTTTAATGTAACTTCTCCAAATGAAGGATGAATTCCTGATTTTTTTAAATCATCAGATTTTAATTCCAGTGATTTTAGAACTGTTAAATTCTTATTCCGCAAATCTTTAAATTCATTCAATAATTGAGAAATAGTTTTTCCCTTACTTTCTTTAAAATGAGCAAATCTGTCAAAATCAGAAAAAGTTTTATCTGAATTATCTGAAAGTATGATATTCATTCGCACGATCCAGTCAGTCTTTTCCCCATAAATTAAATGACCAACAATATCAAATGCACTCCATGTCTCTTCGCCTTCATTATTTTTTATCCATTCATCACTCAATCCATTTAAAAGTGATATTAAAACCTGAGGGGTGCGCTCAAGTATTTCTATTGACGAATCTATACTGAATTTCATAATTTTATATTTACGTTTAATTGTTTCAGGTAATGGAATTGAAAAATGCGAAATTAGGGAAACAGTTTATTATAAATTTATGTCAGTTTATAAATAAATTCTTCTATTTCCATTTGACGTGCATTGGCAAAACCTTTGTCGCTGCCGACTTTAATAAACCCGCATTTTTCTAAAACTTTCTGTGAACCAATATTGTCAAATGCAACTCTCGCAAAAACCGGTCTCATGTTTTCAATTTCAAGTAATTTTCCAAGCGCGCTTGTTGCAACTCCTTTACCCCAGAACTTTCTGTCTATCCAGTATGTGATTTCTGAATGACCATCCATTTCAAACTTCGATACACTACCTGCAATTATATTGTCCACTATGATAGTCTGATGATTTACAGTGGGGTCATTCAGCAGTTTTGTATATTTTTCAATATAAGCAGATTTGTTGCCGGGATCTTTGGAAGTGAAAGCGGCTAAAAAGATTGCTTCTTTATCAAGTTGAAATGTAAAGAAGTGCTCTAAATCTGCAATTTCTGTTTGTCTTATACTTGTCATTCAAATAAATTTTTATAAATACAATTTCTGAAATTTGCTGTTTAAGTTTTTTAAAACAATAAAATTTTAATAATTTATTTTTTTGATCAACCCGGAAATTAGTTTTTCGATTACCCGATTTTATCAATAGTCATTTCCGTTTTTTTAGATCCGCTACTTTTTCAAAAAGCCATCTTTTATTTGTTACTTTATTTTCCTCGATATCTTTTTTTAATATGGATAATTCATAATCGTCTGACTTTTCTCTCAGCTTAAAAAGCATTTTAATGTAGTCACAGTATTTTGCCAGTGTTATAACTCTTGATTCATTTTCAAGTTTATTTTTTCTGATAAAATGCTTAAAAGAGTCCATTGCATAATCAAATGATATCCGGTCGTTAAGTTCATAATAAATACTTAACTGCATATTCTTTATCGAAAATTTCAAAAAATAAGGTTCGTTCTGAATTCTTATCAGGAATTCAAGTGATTCTGTGTAATTTTTTTTTGTGAAATTCAACTGAGCCATTGAATAGTTATAAACATCTTCTCTCATATCCGGCGGGAGTTTGCTTTTGTAATTGTTAATGAAATCTTCTGCAAATTCTGTCTCATTCGCTCCGCATGAAACATTTACTATTGATAAGAAACCCTGAAATGTTATTGTTCCGTCAGAGTTCAGCATCACTTTATTTTTAAATCCAAGCTGTATAACACTGAAATATTCCGTATAAAAATCTGCTGTAGTGACTTTAAGATTTGTAAGACATGTAAGTAAGCATGTATATATTTCTTTCACTTCTTCATTTGAAAAGGATCCGCTGTACTCAGAAAGATCATTTTTGAATTTGTAATAGTATTCGGTATTTTCATTTGATATTAGAGCTTTATACATGCTAGTGTAACATTTCAAGACAGGATAATTTTTGGGGGAAAATGTTTTTGCATATTCAAGTAAAATATTTAATGAATTGTTTTCATCCAGTTCCTTTAAAAACAAAAAAACAATATTCTTATCAATCGGATGATTCACATCAATATTGTTTACCATTATTTTATGAAATAATTTCATGAACCGGACTAGAAAACCAAATATCTGATATTCTGATAAAAGTGTGAGTTCGGTTTTCTTTTTCTCTTTGTAATTATTGTAATGAAGAAAATTTGCTTTTAGCTCATTCAGCTCTCTCTGAGTTTCATAATAATCACTTACAGATTTATAATTACCTGTCTCATAAATTTTATTTAAAGATTTTTCAGCTGATTCGAGTTTGTTTAAGAAAATATTAGGTATGCCCCTGAAGAAAATTGCTGAAAAATAATCTATGCTCTTTCGAACTTCATATTTATTATAAACTTCTTCTGAAAGAAACGATTCACTTAACTTTCCGAGATCATGAATGAGATTTTTCATTATGCCGTAATTGTATTTCTGATCCGGAAACACTTTTACCCATGCTTTCTCTTTCTCAAGATCATTACTTGTAAAATCCGGCGCATGTTTCTTTATTGCAAGAAAAAGCTTTACTACATTTTCTTTTTTATTAAAGTATGGCGATCTGACAAAGTCCTCGAACTTTATCAGTTCCTGTTTTGAAAATGTTCGGATGATCTCGAGTAGTGAGCTTTTGAGCATAATTTACTTTAAATTACTTTTCCTAATTATTAAATTTTAATTCACCTTTTAATTCACCTTTTAATTCACCTTTTAATTCATCTAACTTTTCGATGAATCAGATTTCTTAGATTGTATCTTTCTAGATTTAACCCTTCGACTTCGCTCAGGGCAAGCTTTTATCTTTTTTAAAATTTGCTTTTTTAATTTCATCAAGTTTCTCATTAAACCAGGGATTTGAGTCTTCAAAAGACTCTATAATAAATTCCTTTAATTCTAAAAATTTATATTCGTCAAAATCATGTTTAAGATGAAATAATTGTTTTATAGCCGAAAAATGTTTATTAAGTTTTAATATTGAACTATTACCTATATTATTATTTTTGATATAATGCTTTAAACTGTCATATTCATTCAGAAACATTTCGTAATCAGAGATCTCATAAATACACATTGCCTTTAATTTTTTTAATGTATTTTTATGCAGTGAATATGGAATATTTAACAATGATATATAATTTAAAGCTTTCATAAAATCCTTATTGATAAAAGAAATCATGAAGTTCACAAACGTTTTAGAATCTTCTGCATGTTTAATATCCAGTTTACTGATGAATTTTGAAGCAAAATTTACAATCTTTTCAGCATCTCCAAGAGTAAAGCATGAACCAATATATAAATGAAAAATATGAATCGGAACAATTTCATTTCTTGGCGAAGTAAATATTTTATTTTCTATCAATGAATCTAAAATTTCGACGACCTCTTTATTTATATTTAATTTATGATTTTTAATTTTGAACAATGTTCCAATAAGAGCATAGTGATAATTTTGCTGATTGAACTTTGGTAAAATATTAAGATTTTCAAAAACAATTTTTTTTAAATCCTTGTACCTGCTTTCTGTTTTATCCCTGTATGTAAGGTATGTGAAATAGGCAATTTTAATATAATGAGAATTCAATCCGGTATTGGAAGCTATTGATTCAGCAATTATTTCGAGACCCGGGGAAATTAAATCCAGAATTTTTGTGGCAGGATTTCTTCCGGGATCAAGATTTCTGTCCCGTTCGTTTACTTCAGCATTCATATAACTCCCAAATAAGATCATAAGAAAATATGATACCTGATATGAATCACAACTAAACTGCAGATTCTCAATTTTAAAATTTCTGTCAAACTGATGATGGTAATGTAATTTCAAATGATACATTTTAGACATAAAATGAAGATAATCATCAATCTCTAAATTGTTTACATTTAAGAAATTTAAATCCGGTTCACTGTCAAATGCATTATGTTTATTAATATAAATCTTAAGTAATTCCCTGTCAAATAAAGCATTCAGAAGATACTCCTTTCTTGTATATTCATCTGCATTATATTTTAAAGATGCAATAAACTCTTCGGCAAGCTTGTTCAGATCAAAGATCAGATTTTTCATTATCCCGTAGTTGTAATCCTTTCCGGGAAATAATTTCTTCCATATATTCTCTTTTCCAAGATCGTCACCTTCAAATACAGGGGCATATTTCTTTATTTCTAAAAATAAACTAGTAACGATTTCTTTCTTATTAAAATAAGGCGACCTTACAAAGTCCTCAAACTTTATCAGTTCCTGCTTTGAAAAAGTGCGGAGAATGTCGAGAAGTGAGCTTTTTAGCATAATTTTTTTAATTAGAAATTGAGAATTAGGAATTAGGAATTCAAAAAACTCCAAATATTCATTATTTAATCTTCACAATTGTTCTTAATTCCTAATTTCTTATCCCTAATTTTTAACTGCCCTCTAAGAAGGTTTTAAAAATTTTATTCTAATTCCTGCACAAAATAAGACTTTTTGACAAAAAAAGTAAGTGCTTAGCCG